>JAJRTC010000215.1 GCA_024278445.1 Nitrospirota bacterium | reverse complement strand
TGCCGGGTATGGAGTATATGCTCTCAAAAATAACAGACCCGCCTATCAGGCTTGGAATGGATAAACCAAGTATGGTGACTATTGGCAACAGCGCGTTTTTCAAACTGTGCTTGTATATTACGGTTCGCTCCGGCAATCCTTTGGAACGCGCGGTTGTTACATAATCTTGCCGCGTAACTTCAAGCATGCTCTGCCTTGTAAACCGGGACAACCCCGCAAGCCCGGTTAAGCCAGACATGAGGACGGGCATCGTGAGGTGATGGGCGTAGTCTGAAAACTTGCCCCATGGCGATAGCTGGTCGTGGTTAAATGAAACGAGACCCGATATCGGGAACCAGTCGTTCCACACTCCGGTTACGATCATTAAAAGCAGGGCCAACCAAAAAGTCGGCATTGCAAACCCCATAAAAACGAATATCGTTGTGGCCCTGTCAAAAAAGGAATGTTGCCTTGTGGCCGACAGCACACCTATCGGTATTGAAAGAATCAGTATTATTATCATGGACAATACGTTAATAAGCAGGGTGATAGGTATTCGCTCCATTATCTTGTCCAGCACGGGCCGTGCGTCCATGGAAAGCGAGTCACCCAAGTCTAAAACCGCGACTTTTTTTAACCACAGGAAATATTGTGTGTGCAATGGTTTGTCAAGGTTATACATTGCCCGCATTTTTTGGATAGCTTCAGGCGATACGTTGGGGTTTAAATCGGTCATCATGCCGGTAGGGTCGCCCGGTGCCAGGTGGATGATAAAAAACGAGATCAGCGTGATGCCTATCATCATCGGTATCATCAAAAGAAGCCTGCGGATAATGTATGCGTACATTTTTGTTAAAGGCCGAGCCTGGGCCACATCTCATCGACTTTAGCTTTAACGTCTTCGCTCATGGCAAGCTCATCCGGCCATTCTCGCGGATGCCATTCGTCCGCCATCTTTTTCGTGGCGTCTATGAACAGCCTGTCGTTTTCAAAAAAGATGTCACGCCTGGGGTCTACGTTGTTAAAGAACTTCCATAACGCCACGGAATAGTCCGCAGGGTTTACGTCTTCGTCCACGGCCATGATAATACGTATAGCCTTCTCCTTGTCACCTTCTATGGCTTTGCGGGCTATGTTGTGGCCGTCCCACGGTTTCTTTTTATCAACGGCGATTATGGCAAGCGGATTTTTAACGTCTGTGAATGGAATTGCATGCGCTTTTATATCTTGCGTGTCGTTGACGTGTGATCTGAAAGGTTCAACATCACGTCCGGCCCACGATTCTATCTCCGGCTGATCTTCCCCCTCAACAGGCGTTGTGGCGTCAATCCCAAGCTTTGCGCCGTGAAGCGGTTTTGGTGCCGAGTGATCCAGCGCGTCTAAAAGCCCTTCGGTGATAATAAGCCCGTTCTTGATATCTATGTTGTTAAGCAGTGTTTTGGCCACTTCTTCATAGTTGTGGACGTTAATTCCGGCGTCCACCGCCAAAATCATTTTCGCAAAGCTCATTTGTCCCGTTCCCCACAACGCGCTCATGAGCTTGTTCGCCTGTGCCGGGAAACGTTTTTTAACAGAGATTATCACGCAGTTATGAAACACTCCTTCCCACGGCAGGTCATAATCTTCTATCTCCGGGGTTACGGTTTTCAGGAGCGGCAGAAAAATTCTTTCAGTAGCTTTTCCCATGTAACAGTCTTCCATCGGAGGTTTGCCCACGATGGTGGTTAGATACACAGGATTTTTACGGCTCGTGACGGCCGTAACATGAAACACAGGATATTTGCCAGCGAGGGAATAATAGCCAGTATGGTCGCCAAATGGCCCTTCGATACGGGTGTCGTGAGGTTCCACATATCCTTCAATCACGATTTCCGCCGTTCGTGGGACTTCAAGATCCACCGTCCTGCATTTTACCAGTTCAACGTTGCGCTCACGTATGAATCCGGCGAGCAGGAGTTCGTCCACTCCGGGTGGCATAGGGGCCGTGGCGGAAAAAACGGTGGCAGGCTCGCACCCTATTGCCACGGCAACTTCCATCCGCCTGCCCAGTTTTTTATATTCGTCAAAAAAAGTCGCGCCGTCTTTGTGTATGTGCCAGTGCATACCGGTTGAACGGTTGTTAAATATCTGCATGCGATAAACGCCCACGTTCCGTTTTCCGTCGGGAGATTTGGTTATTACGCAAGGTAGCGTGATGAACCTGCCCCCGTCGTCCGGCCAACATTTTAAAACCGGTAGTTGCGACAGGTCTATATCGCTTCCAGTATGCACAATCTCCTGGCATGGGGGGGATGAGTCGTTAACGATTTTTGGCGGATACTTCGTCATTTTAAAAAGCCGGGGTAACATCGCTATCTTCTCGGCCCAGCTCTCCGGCGTTTTCATATGGATGAGCGATTCTATCTCTTGTGCGATTGTTTCAAGGTTGTCTGTTCCAAGCGCCATGCTCATGCGCTTGAGGCTTCCGAACGCGTTTATTAAAACCGGCATGGACGAGCCTTCCACGTTCTCGAACAGGAGTGCTTTCCCGCCCCCTTCAGACTTGCTCACCCTGTCTGTGATCTCCGTTATTTCAAGGATAGGAGAGACTTTTTCAGTTATGCGAATCAATTCTCCGGTTGTTTCCAGGTGAGAAATGAAATCGCCCAATGATTCGTAACAAAACCTGCCAGGCATTTTAGAGCGCTCCAAAATAAAGATCGAAATACAAAAATAGAAAATATCACAACATTGCGTGGCGCGTCATTGGAAAGGTTTTATTCAGTCAGAAATACTATGATCGGTCAGGAGCGACTTGCCGGTCATCTCCTTTGGCTGTTTCTGCCCAAGCAGATGGAGGAGTGTGGGTGCGATGTCGGCCAGGCTCCCGCTATCGCCTGTGAGCTTAAAGCTATCGTCACCCAAATAATAAAACGGTACCTGATTGGTTGTGTGGGCCGTCATCGGTTTGCCAGTTTCATCAAGCATGGTTTCGATGTTGCCATGGTCTGCGGTGATTAAAAGACGTGCTTCGGCCTCCTGCGCCGCTTCTGTTATTCTGCCAACAGCCGTATCTATAATATTCACCGCTTTTACCGCCGCATCCCATACGCCTGTATGCCCAACCATGTCGCCATTTGCAAGATTTGCGATTATTACGTCATACGATTTGTTTTTTATAGCGGAGACAACGATATCTGTCACCTCGACACAACTCATTTCAGGTTTCATGTCATATGTTTTAACTCTCGGTGATGAAACGAGTTTGCGCTCTTCACCCTTGAATGGCAGTTCCACTCCTCCGTTAAAAAAGAAAGTTACATGGGCGTATTTTTCTGTTTCGGCGGCTCGGAGTTGGGTTAGCCCATGCTTTGAAATTGTTTCACCCAATCCTTTATCGGGAACCTGGGGGGCGAACGCCACCGGCAAGCCATAGCTCTCGTCGTATTCCGCCATGCATGTTACGTTAACGCGAGGCGCTGTTTTGCGGGCAAACCCGGTAAACGACGGGTCGTAAAGCGCACGGACGATTTCGCGCATCCTGTCTGCCCGAAAGTTAAACGTTAAAACTTCGTCACCATCCGCGATAAGCCCTAAAGGTTGGCCCTCACTGTTTGTTATGACAGATGGCTCTACGAATTCATCTGTTACGTTATTTTTGTAGTTTGTTCTTATCGCTTCTTCTGCAGAACCGCAGGTGTCACCATCGCCAGAGATTAAAAGGTTATATGCCCTCTCAACCCTCTCCCATCTTTTGTCGCGATCCATTGCGTAAAAACGCCCAACAACGCTTGCGATAGCTCCAATGCCTATCCGTTTCATTTCGGTTTCGAGTTGTCGTATATAGCCAAGGCCGGAATCGGGCGGCGTATCCCTGCCGTCTGTAAAGGGGTGGACGAAAACTTTTGTTAAGCCTTTTTGTTTTGCCAGTTCAATTAACGCCAGGATATGTTTAATGTCGCTGTGAACCCCGCCATCGGACAAGAGCCCCAACAGGTGTAGCGAGGATGCGTTTTTGTTTGCTCTTTTAAATGCGTTCGTTATCGTTTTATTCTCAAAAAACGAGCCGTCGGTTATGGAGTTTGATATTCGCAAAAGGTTTTGATACATGACCCTGCCTGCGCCGATGCTAAGATGCCCAACTTCCGAATTGCCCATTATCCCGGCCGGAAGGCCAACTTCTTCACCCGATGCGCCTATTTCAATTGGCGGTTTGGCCTTGTTCAGGCGGTCGAAAACAGGCGTTTCACCGGCAGATATGGCGTTACCTTCTTGTTTGTCGGAAACTCCCCATCCGTCGAGTATAAGGAGGACAACAGGTTTTGTCATCAGTGAAACTCCGTTTACCTAATAAATTTTCAGCGATTTCCTCTGCAGGTTTCACTTTACACGGGGTTTAAAAATGCGTCAACGCAGGCGAGGTTTCAAACGGAGATTCAGATAAAAGGTTTTGCCACTTTTAAAATATCTTTCGTTACCTTTTCCTTGCTGAGGTTAAGATCCGCTTCTTTTGTGGTTTCTCCATCCGCCGTGATTGCGATGATCGGCAAGTCCATCGTCTCCT
>JAJRTC010000214.1 GCA_024278445.1 Nitrospirota bacterium | reverse complement strand
CTCGGTTGATTGTTGTGCCGATTTCATAAATATCGACGATGTCGCTAAGCTGCGTAAAAATAGTACGCAAATTATTTTCTAAGAGTTCTAAGTCTTCTATATTTTCTCTATCTTGCATGATTTTAAGAGTAATTTTTTGATTTTTACAAGAGGTGGCAAAACTTTTAAGAAAATCTAACAAACCGGTAATCCTCGCCGTGAACAAGATGGAAAACCCAAGACGCCATGATGAAGCGTTCGAGTTTTCAAAACTTGGCTTTGCCGATGTGCGTCCCGTAAGCGCCGAGCATTCTATCGGAATTGAAAGCATGCTTGAATCTGCGCTGGAATCTGCCCCGAAAGAGAAACAGACACCGGAAGATACAGATGAAACCCGCCCGATACGTATCGCCGTAACGGGAAAACCGAACGCAGGAAAATCGTCACTCGTAAACCGGCTCACAGGAGGCGAGAGAATGATGGTAAGCGACATCCCTGGCACAACACGCGACGCCATAGACACAGAGCTTGCCCATGACGGCAGAAGGTTTACGTTAATCGACACAGCAGGTATCCGCAGAAAATCAAAAGTCACACAAAAGCTTGAAAAATACTCCGTCATAATGGCTATGAAAGCTATAGAGCGGGCAGACGTGGCACTATTGCTTATCGACGGTACTGAGGGAATAAGCGTGCAGGAAGCTAAAATAGCCGGGCTTATCGCAGATGCCGGGTGCGGGGTTATCATCGTTGTCAACAAGTGGGACATCGTTGAAAAAGATGAAAAAACAACCCTGCTTTATGAAGAAGCGATTCGCCGCCAGCTTAAGTTTATGGCATATGCGCCTATAGTTTTTGTTTCCGCGTTAACGGGCCAGAGGGTAGACAAAATATGGGACGCGGTGGAAGAGGTGTTCGGTCAATACTCCAAACGGATAGGAACGGCTAAAATAAACTCTCTGGTTTCTGATTTTACCAACCGGAAACAACCGCCCCTGTATCGCGGCAGGCGGGTTAAATTCTATTACACAACGCAAACCCGCGCATGTCCGCCGACATTCGTAATAATGTCAAACCTGCCGGAAGGGGTAAATTTCTCTTATCGAAGATATATGGTAAACCAGATTCGCCTGCAAGCCGGGTTTGAGAAAACTCCGATACGCATTTTATTCAAGAAACCGGCAGATAGAAGAACGGACCAGAAGCGATCTGGAACACGCGGATAAAAATGCCTGAACGAAAAGAGATAAAACAACACATCGGGCTTATATGGATGGGAGTGGCACTAGCCCTTATAGGCGTGGCATTCACCGCCGTGAGGTTAAACCAGACCATTAGGGCGGAGAGCGAAGCCGCTTTTGAAAAAAACATATCGTTCCTTACCGATTCGTCTGCAAAATCGATTCAGCTCTTCATGGACGGCGTGATAAGCGAGATTGTGCTGTTAACCGAAATAGACGCCGTAAAGCAGTATAAAGCCAAAGAAGCGGATATCGCGTTTCGCGGCGTAATCTCAAAACATAAAGAGCTAATATCTCACATGATCCTGCTAAACGACGCAGGCAAAGTTGAGGTGATGGTAACGAAAGATCCTGACCCTTACAGGATGAAAGATAAAATCGACCGGTTTTTCAAGGAGACCATTGCCGGATGGAAAGTAAACATATCGAAGGAGCTTTTTGAATCTGAAACATACCACAGCATCGCAATAGGAATGCCGATATTCAGAAAGGTTGAACAACCAAGCGGAACGGTGGCCCCAAGCGGCATCTACGCCTCCGGCATGATAATGGCCCTTATAGGTATAGACGATCTTGTTACACGCTTTGTTGACCCTGTGCGCTCAGGCAAGCCCGGGTTTTCATGGCTTCTCACCGAGGGGGGCGACCTTATCTCCAACACGGCGGAGCGCGATATTTTCATAAAACAGCTCTACGGCCTCATAGGAGATGATAACACGTTCAAAGACGAATTTATCAAGGTAATGAATGGTGAAACAGTCTCAGGCTGGAGAGCAAAAGATGATAGCCGTAAAAATATCGATATAGCGTTCGGCGATGAAAAGTGGCTGGTTTCCACGGCCAAAATAGACGTATCCGAAAAAGGCTGGACAATGGCCGTCGCCGCCCCGTTAAGTGAGGCAACCCACCTTCTTAACAAAAGTTTCATGCAATCCGTAGTGCTTTTTATTTTCGTGGTAGTCATCCTGCTTTTTGGTGGGTCGATGATGCTTGAACTAAACAGAAGACGAGTGAGAGCAGAAGAAAAAGCCCTTTACACGTCGGAGCTAGAAGAAAAAAACAAAACGCTGAACGAGTTAAACCTCAGGATAGACGAGTTCCTTGCGATAGTATCCCACGACATAAGATCGCCACTTAACGTCATCCGTGGTTTTGTAAAGGTTATACAGTCATCGCCATCGGGCTCTGTTTTTAAACGTGAGACCGACACAATGTTAAGGTCTTCAAACCGCCTCATGCAACTTGTTAACGACATTCTGGACGTATCAAAACTGGAAGCCGGCAAAGTAAAACTCTCACTCCACAGAATGGCGATAGACGACGTAATAACGGAGAGCGTTAAAACCATGGAGTTCGCCGTTGCGGAAAAAAACCAGGAGATAAAAGTTGAATTAGGCGACAAGACCGACATGAAAGGCGATAGCATAAAACTCCATCAAGTGATGAACAATCTTTTAGGTAACGCCATAAAATTTACTCCGAAAGGAGGAGTTATAAGCGTTAAAAAAACTTTAAAAAACGGTGACATAATCATCTCGGTGGCAGACACGGGGCCAGGGATCCCCACAGACCAGCAAGGGGCGGTTTTTGACAAGTTCGAGCAGATAAAACATCACCAGCAGGGTATAGAGCCAGGCTCCGGCCTTGGGCTGACCATATGCAAGAATATTATAGATTTGCACGGTGGACATATCGGCGTGGAAAGCGAATATGGCAAAGGCTCTATTTTCACTATAACTATCCCGCTGAATGAAAAAAACTGAGCTAATGTGTCATAATCTGATATGCTGTGTAGCGAAATAAAGAGCTATGAGGGGATGTTATGGAAAATCCTTTAGGGTATGAGCGCCAAAGCCCAAGGGTTGAAAGAATCCTGATGACAGGAATTGAGCTGTTTGAGGAAACCGGTGAATTGGCCGAGTCGTCTATCGGACGAACGCTTAACATCTCAGAGGGCGGGATACTCCTTGAAGTGGTAACCCCTTTCCCTTTTATGGCGAAGGTCTCGTTAAACCTTGCCCTTTATAACAATAACATCAAAATTAACGGGCAAATTGTACATCTTAGAAAAAATGCCGACGACCGCATTGAAATGGGCGTCACCTTCACCAAGATCGCTGACAAGGATAAAGAAATTTTAAAAATGTTTCTTTCATAAGACAACCTGCGGTTCTATTTTATTCAAAACCTCACGATGCCATCCCATATAGAAAAAAGAAAACACACGCGGATTGCAAAATCGTTTTTTGTATCCATAAAAAAATATGGCGGGGCAAAAACGCTAAAACTAGCTTACACTGGCATTATCACTAACCTCTCCGAAGGGGGGATGTTTATTGAAATGAAAGACGACTCCCTCGCGGTTGGCTCCAAAGTAAACTTAAGCGTCTGCTTTGATAAAGATATCGTAAAAATACCAAGTCTGATACTGCGCCTTGAAAACCTCAGGAAAGGAAGAACCTGTGTTGGCCTTAAGTTTCTCAACCTGCCGGAAACAGGGCGACAAAGCATCCAGCGGTTGCAATAAGCAAACTCCATGAAACTTGCAAGTGCCGTTATTGGTACGGCAGGACACATAGACCACGGTAAGACAAGCCTTGTAAAAGCCTTGACCGGAACCGATACGGACAGCCTGGCAGAAGAAAAACGAAGAGGCATAACCATAGATTTAGGGTTCGCGAGGCTTCCGTTAGGTGAAGGAGAATATGCAGGAATAGTAGACGTTCCGGGCCACCTCCGTTTTATCCGCAATATGTTGGCAGGCGTTTCGAGCGTAGATTTTGCCCTTTTAGTGATAGCGGCAGACGACTCCATAATGCCGCAGACGATAGAACATCTTGCCATCCTTGAGCTTTTAAACACACGCGGTGCCGTTGTAGCGCTAACAAAAGCTGACCTTGTTGACGATGAGACGTTAGAGCTTGCCTGGATGGAGATAGAAGAGCTTTTGTCGTCAAGCTCGCCCGCCTTGGCCGGGGCAAAAATTATTCCATGCTCAAGCGTTACGGGCACTGGCGTGGAAGAGGTAAGAGAAGCGCTCGCCAATCTTGCAAAAACCAAACGGGCAGAAAAGAAGAGAGGCTTTTTTAAGATGCCGCTAGACAGGGTTTTTAATGTCAAAGGACATGGGCTAGTAGTAACAGGCTCTGTGGCGTGCGGAACCGTAAAAACAGGTGACAAAGTGATACTGCTTCCCGGAAACATTGAAACACGGGTGAGGAGGATTCAGAACCATGGCGAAACTTGCGGCCTAGCCGAAGCTGGCACAAGAACGGCCCTCAACCTGTCTGTGTCTGGCCGAGGTGACGTTGCAAGGGGTATGATGGTTCTTCACCCGGCAATAGCCACAGAAAGCAAGGTTTTTACTGCGGAAGTCGTGTGCCATCAGTCGTCCCCCTTCGTAATATCACACGGGCAATCATACCTTCTTAACATCCACACGACAGAAACCATATGCCGTGTATTTCTCGCAACGGAAAAAAGCATAAAACCGGGCGAGCGTTGCGTGGCTCAGATACGATTTAAAAATCCTTTATGCATCCACCACGCAGACAAGTTTATCCTCCGTTCTTCATCGGCTAAAAACACGCTTGGCGGCGGAACGGTTTTAGAGCCATCAAGCAGGATGATGGGTAGAAGAGGACTTAAAACTAACGTTAAAAAATGGGAAGCCCTCAAAAAGGGAACTGACCACGGGCTTTTGGCAATTATAACGGAACACCCATTCGGCGTTTCGTTGAAACATATAACAACATTTTTTAACCTGCTCCCCAAAGAAATCGACGAATTGATAAAAACGCAGGGCGATGTTAAAAAGTTTGAATGGGGAGGTACGGCTTATATTTGCCTTAAATCAGAAGGAGAGAAGATAGTAAAAGATATCGTGACAGCTGTGGCAGAGCATCATAACAAAAATCCTGATTCACCTGGAATAGAGGAATCGAGCCTTGCAAAAATCTGTGCACCAAACCTGGATTGTGAAGAATTGGCAAGATACTGGGTTAGCCACGCCTCGACTATCGGCGTAATTGAACTCGACGGCGCCTATGCCCGCCTGCCGGGAAGGAATGCGGTTTTTGCCGGCAAGGACGAAGCCATACGCAAAAAAATTCTCGATCTATTTAAAAACGCTCTGTTCGCTCCTCCCAAAACAGACAAGACACATATCACGCTTGGGTTGGAGCGCGAGAAGGTAGCACGCGCAATACGCGACCTTATAAAAACCGGCGAGCTTGTGTCGCTTACGCCTGACTATCTGTTACACAAAGACACTCTGGAGTCAGCAAAAGAGGCGTTAATAAACGGAATTAAAACGCAAGGCGCGATAGACACAGCGTCATACAGGAACATTTTAGGAACCGGACGAAAAACGGCAATAGAGATACTTGAATATTTCGACGCCATCGGCCTTACAGAACGAATAGACAATAAAGGGCAAAGGGTTTTATCTGGCAGGCCCGATGAGTGATTCTATTATTCTCAAAGTCACGCCCCATATTTCATAACCGTTAAATATTATGGCTCTGCGCGATTTTTTTTCACTCTCCATAATTACGCTCCTGTGCGTATAGTTTTTCTCATCGTTAAACAGGCCCGCAGGAACCCAAAAAAAGTTGTCTACCTCTTTTGGGTTTAATTTAATTTCTGGACGCCTGCTTAAAATACCGACAACCGGCCACACGAGATAGCCCGTAGTAAACGTAGCGACAGGCTCCATATGGCCCGCAATTTCAAACGAACCTTTCAACACTCCGATCTCTTCTTCAGTCTCCCGCAGTGCCGCTTGGGCGGGGGTTTCCCCTTTTTCCATATGCCCGCCGGGGAACGATATCTGGCTTGCATGTTTAGGCAGGGAACCGGACCGAAGCATAAGCCCAAAACTTGCCTTTTCATTCTCCACAAGCAGTGTCACCAGCACAGCCGCTTTTTTTAACGAGCTATTTTCTGGCAAGGAAGGTTTTTTGGTTACAAGCGGTTTTATTTTTTCAAAAAGATCAGAGGCATTCATACGCTTTACTCTACATGAGTTAACCTTGTTAAAAAAGGTACCCGCAGACATAATAAACTTCTATGAATATAACGATAGAAAACGGGCAGGTAATAGACCCGTCAAGCGGTGAGAACCTGGTATCAAGGCCCGTTTACAT
>JAJRTC010000017.1 GCA_024278445.1 Nitrospirota bacterium | reverse complement strand
TTATCAATCATTTTTATTTTTCCACCGCCCCCTTCTTCAGCCGGGGTGCCAATAACAAGCAGGGAGCCTTGGTGATCCGGAACAGCCTTCGCAATTGCTACAGCCGCTCCACAGGCCGAGGCGGCTATCATGCTGTGTCCGCAAGCGTGGCCGATTTGTGGCAGTGCGTCATATTCAGCAATCAACGCAATGTTAGGGCCTTTTCCTTTTCCCTTGTGCCGGGCTAGAAATGCGGTTTTTAATCCTGCGAAAGGTTTTGTAATGGTAAACCCGTTTGACTTTAGGTAGTCCGCCGTGAGTTGCGCCGCGAATACTTCTTTGTAACAAAGCTCAGGCTTGTCAAAAATGGCCTTGTTTATTTTGGCCATGTCGTCATTCAGGTTGGCGACTATCTTAGCTATTTTTTGTTTGGCACTCATTTGTTTTATGTATTAAAGGTTCCTTAAAACGCGTATATAACTTAACTCCTGCGGGATATCACGATCTTCGCAGTAGTTATGCTCCGCCAATATTTTAAGATCGTCCAAAACCCTCTGGTCGCCCTCCACGGTTACGGTTTGTTTACCAGAATCGGCCAGAAGGCCGCCTGCCTGAAGAAGATCCAGCACTGACCTGCAGTTGAACTTTTCACCGTCTACTATCATAAAAACGTCGGTTCCATGTTCTTGCACAACTAACGAAACGTAAGTCGCGGGCCGTGCGTGAAACCCTTGTGGCAGGGGTATCGATAGTTCGTAGACGATCGGTTTTGAAAAGAAAGAGAGTATAGACTCTGCCGCCTTGTTGCCTTCTTTTAAATATTTACCACAAAACCGCAAACCATAGTTTGTGATGCACTCCATGAGCCGCTCGTTGTTTACCATTTCCGATATTTTTGTTTTAACGTCACTTTGGCGAATGTTGTTTTCGTGCCGTTCATAAAAATGTACAAGCCACTTAAGTGCCTCGAAAAGGTGCATGGAGATTGCCGTCAGTCCTCGCAGGTTATGGATTTTTTCGTTCGATTTTTCCAGAAGCCCGCCACGAATATATGTGTCATATTCGCTTTGAAGGTTATGTAGCAGTATCTCCATCTCTGTCACCATCGTTTCGTTTATCTTGCCTGGTATCATCTCTTCAATGGTTTGCACTTTTATTTTCTGATCCAGTTTGTGGAACCTGAACTCTTTAACAAGCTTGCGGAAAGATTGGGCTATGGAGATGATTCTTTCTTCTTCGTTTCTGGCCTCTTCACCCGTGATGGTGTATGGGAGCTGTGGAGTTACGCTTAAATCCCATTCCTCTTGCGGCACGGGTGTTACCTTTGCCTCATACCCTTGCGCGGCGACTTCTTCTGTCATCGCATCAAAAAAGTTAAGAAACACGTCGGAAAAATAGTCCAGGGTTTGATGTGTCTTCTCTTGAAAATCGTGGCGCAGGTTGTCTCGCTCTCCGCCCAGATAGTCAGAATACCTGTCCAGTATGTGGTAAAGATGAAACCCGGCTAAAGAGAAGTTGCGCACACACGCCACAAGCTCGGCAAAATAGAGCCAGCGGAAATTTGTTCTGGCTCCGTGATCGTCTAAAAAGCCTTCAAGCTTTTCTGCCTCCTGTAGCAGGGTGAAGTAGTAAGGCTTGTTTACCGTCATGTCGGAGTCTTTGAATACGCTCAACATGGAAAAGAGGCTTTGTGACCTGACCTGCACAAGAGCGCTGAACGCCTCTTCGCTTATTATCGGGGTGAGTGACCTTGTCGATTCTGTCATATCTAAAATGCGTAAATCAGAAACGCTTGAGCCCGAACATGAGTTTCAAATCGTTTTCGTCGAATAATATTCCGCCACCTAAAAGGAACGTGCGGTAATGGTCGTTCAAAAGTTCGTCTCCGCCTACGTAAAGGTAGACGTTTTTCATGGCGTTCCATTTTAACTGGGTTTTGAGTTGTGCGTTTTCGGCGTTCTTGTCGTAGCCTGAGAAATTGAAAATATCGGCCAATAACTCTACCCGCCCGCCTAACATGGAATATTCCGCACCAACACCGGCGGATGACTCTATTAAGCCGCCCCTTATTGTGAGGTCTGAATACCTTTTGGCGATTAGCACCGTGTAAAGGAGAGAATCGAGCGTATTGGTGTTACTGTCGTCTTTCTTCACTTCACGCAGGTCTTCGGTTACTTCTATTTGGTAGTACTTATCTTCGCGTGGCTGGATCCTGAGGAAAGCAAACGACTTGGTGTCGCTCTGATCTGTTTGGGCTTCGCCTCTAAAGCCTAGTAGCACCCTTATGTTCTCGGTCTTGTTAAGAAACTTTCTGGCACCGGCCAATGTTTCGTTCAGGTTGTCGTAGACCTCCTCGTCAGACAGAAGCTTGCCGACCGTTCCCTCTCCTCGTTCAACTTTCTTTGCAACATTTCCGATGGCTGTCCCCATTCCACCAATGGAGTCCATCATAGTGCCGATTTTAGCCGAAGCGTCTGCCACACGGGTGAGGGTAAGTTTCAGGTTTTCACGGTTTTCTTTAAGTATGCCTTTTAGTTCAGCCGTCAGCTCTTTTGTGTTCTCCACCGTGGCGGCAAAGTTTGCGCTATTCTTCTTTATAAGGTCGTTAAGCCCTGCGGCAATTTCTTTTAAATCTTTTGCAAGGTTGGGGGCGCTTTTTGCAAACTCACCGGAGAGATCTGCCAGGTTCCCGAAAGTCGCCCGTATTGCGGCACGGTTTTCAGATAGCATGGCTTGAATATCGGCGGAGGCGGACTCGATATTGCCAAGTATGTTTTTTAACGCTCGCTCGCTCTCCTGCGTACCAAAAACATTTTTAAGCGAAGCCGTAAGCGCTTTCACGTCGTCCATAACACCTGATAGCTTTCTGGCAAGGTCGCTTATGTCGGCCGGTGCTTCGGTTTTTGCAATTGTATCGCCGTTTTTTAGCAGAGGTGAATCGAATGAGCTTTGCGCAAGCTCAATATAGCTCTCGCCTAAAAGCCCTGCGGTTCTGATGGTTGCCACCGTGTCTTCGTGAATATCCGCCTTGCGTGTTAAACGAATGGTCACACGGGCGTGGCCGTCTGCTAAGTCGATCGCGTCTACATAACCTATTTCAACCCCGGCAAGCTGAACCTTGGAGCGTTCTTCCACACCGGAGACTGACACAAAGTTAGCGTAAAAACGTGTTTCAATTTCATCGCCGAACAACGATAGCCCGACCGTTTTAAAAGATATGTATAAAAGCGCAATTCCGGCTACTATCGTAAGAAAACCTACCTTGGTTTCAGGGGAGAGTCCTCTCATCGTCAGCCAATCGTCTCCCTGTATCTGCCTTGCCTCATGTTACCTTCCCTGAATACCTTCCGTTTGCCTAATAACCTTACCAATGTAACAGAACTCGGCCACTTCCGGCACTGTAGAATAAAGAACTTCCTCAGGCGTTCCAACAGCCACGAATTTACCTTTGTAAAGCATGGCGATACTGTCTGCTATTTTATTGGCCGAAACCATGTCGTGAGTTATCGTTACGGCTGTGGCACCCACTTTTTTTTGTATGGATAATATAAGCTCGTTTATCTGGTCGCACATAACAGGATCAAGCCCGGTCGTCGGCTCGTCATAAAGAATTATTTGAGGATCCATCGCTATCGCCCGTGCCAACCCAGCTCTTTTTTTCATTCCGCCGGAAAGCTCCGCAGGTTTTAGATTTTCAACGTTATAAAGGCCTACGACGTTTAATTTTTCGGTTACGATTTTTTCAATATCACGTTTTGGAAGATTGGTATGCTCTTTTAGGGCAAAACCGACATTTTCACCGATGGTAAAAGAATCAAAAAGAGCCGCACCCTGAAACAACATGCCAAACTTGCGCCGAAACTCGTTTAGCCCGTCTTCGCCAAGTGTTCCCACCTCCACTCCATCAACAAGCACTTGTCCGCTATCCGGCGTTAAAAGGCCTATTATATGTTTTATTAATACCGACTTGCCGGTACCGGATCCGCCGATTATCACCATGGATTCGCCACGCTTTATGTTAAGGTTGGCTCCGTCCAGCACAACCTTTGTTCCAAAGGCTTTATGAAGGTCGTGTACCTCTATTATGTTGTCTTGCGGCATGGTTACGATTCCCCGCCGAACAACAGGGCAGTTAGAATGTAGTCTATGATGAGTATCAGTATGCACGATATGACAACAGACCTCGTAGTGGCTTTGCCAACCCCCTCCGCGCCGCCGTCAGTGAAAAAACCTTGATAACAACAAACAACGGCTATTATGGAGCCAAACACCATAGACTTGAAAAGGCCGGAGTAAATGTCGTTTAACTCAAGAAAGTCAAAAGTCTTTTTAAAATATACGATAGGGTTAGCGCCCAAAACCCCTACGCCTATTCCAGCACCACCCAAAATGCCGACCGCGTCCGCCACGATAACGAGGATAGGAAGCATGATGGTTGCGGCGATGAAACGCGGGACTATGAGATATTTAACCGGATTGGCCGAAAGTGTGTACAGGGCGTCAATTTGTTCTGTTACTTTCATGGTGCCGATTTCCGCCGCCATGGCAGAACCCGCACGGCCCGCCACCATGAGCCCAGTTAATACGGGGCCCAATTCGCGTGTCATGGAAAGCGCCACAACCGTTCCTACCATGCTTTCGGCTCCAAACCTGCGGAAGCCTTCATAACTCTGCAAGGCAAGAACTCCGCCCGTGGAGAGGGCCGTGATAGCCACGACGGGGATGGAATAGTAACCTATCTCAAGCATTTGCTCGAAGATTGCACGAATCCGGACGGGGGGCCGCATGACCCATTTAATGATTTGCCAGGTAAAAATGGCGGCGCTTCCTACGGCAGTAGATATCCAGATTACCTTTGTGCCGATTGCCGAAACAAATGGAATAGAAATTTTCACCTTTATAATTCGCCTGATACATTAAAAACTTTGCCGGAGCGTGTGTATACACGGGTTACACGCCGTCCTATACCGCATAATATTTCATACGGTATTGTGCCCGCAAGTTTTGCGATTTTTGTTGCAGAAATGTTTTTGCTTTCGTCGTTTCCTATTAGCGTTACCACGTCTCCTGCTTTTGCCTCGGTTCCGGTTACGTCAAACAGGCTGTTGTCCATGCAAATTGTCCCGATCTGTCTTATTTTTATGCCCTTAATAATAGCATGGGCTTTGTTTGAAAGGGCTCTTGAATATCCGTCGGCGTATCCTGCGCAGACCACCGCTACCACTCGCCTTTGTCGCGCCGTCCACGTCATGTCATAGGAAACGGTGGCTCCTTTCGCTACTTCCCTCACCATTGTTATTCTCGCTCTTAAACTCAACGCGGGTTTTAAAGCTACGTTTTTTCCGGAAAAACTTTGAACGCCGTAAATGCCGATGCCGGGCCGCACCATGTCGTACCTCGCTTTTGGGTTTAAAAATATGGCGCTGGTATTTGCGACGTGTTTTGGAGGGAGTGTGAAACCTATGGAACGGATGGCGGACAAGGTCTCGTTAAAAAGCGATATCTGCGTGTTGGCTTTTGCCCCGGAATCTGCAAGATGGGTCATGACACCTACTATGGCGATTTTTTTAACATCTGCTGTTTTTTTGTAAAACTCAACCGCCCCGTCTGGGTCGGCTCCAAGCCTTGTCATGCCGGTATTTATTTTTATATGAACAGGAACAGGCAACCGCCCGGCCCGCCTCGCAAGAAGACGTATATTTTCTATGGAACTTACTACAACTTCAGAACGGCTTTGGATAATGTCCGGAACCTGGCTTGGCAGAAAACCGTCCAGAATTACCAAACGCTTTTTATATCCTGCGCGTCTGAGTTCCAAAGCTTCGCCCACAGTTCCAACAGAGAGGCCAGCCACCTTGCTGTGACGCGATATTTCTTTATAAAGCTCCACCGCGCCATGCCCGTAAGCGTTTGCTTTTATCACGGGAAGCATGGGAACTTTGGCCGTTCGGCTTATAAGGTCAAGATTTTTATTTATGTTGTCGAGGTTTATCTCGGCGTATATCGGGAATTTGGGTTTTGCCATCAGGTGGCGGCTCCATTCAGGCCAAAAACGGTTTTTTAGAAATCGACATATCCACCAGGTTCCGCCATCGCCATATCTTCAAAACGTGTGAAGTCTTTAAGGAAAGTTAAGTTCACCGTGCCTATGGGGCCGTTTCTCTGTTTGCCGATGATGATCTCGGCCCGTCCGTGTGTCTCTACTTTCTCTTTGTTGTAAAACTCCTCACGGTAGACAAACATTACGATGTCGGCGTCTTGCTCTATTGAGCCGGACTCGCGAAGATCTGAGAGCATGGGGCGTTTGTCGGTGCGGTCTTCGGCTTTACGAGAAAGTTGGGAGATGGCTATAACCGGCACGTTCAGCTCTTTTGCAAGCTGTTTTAACGAACGCGTTATTTCCGACACCTCAAGGGTTCTTGATTCTGATTTTCCGCGTGCGTTCATAAGTTGCAGGTAGTCGATCACAACAAGGTCCAGCCTTCCTTTTTCGTTTTGAAGCCTGCGGGCCTTGGCGCGTATATCAAGGGCTGTTTGCACGGGCGTGTCGTCGATAAATATGGAGCAGTTGTGAAGGCGCCCTGCGGCGGACGTAAGTTTGGGCCAGTCGCTCTGAGCCAGATAACCTGTTCTTATCTTTTGGCCCGAAACCTTGGCCTCAGAGCAGAGCATTCTCAACGCGAGTTGCTCTGAACTCATCTCAAGAGAAAATATTGCTATCACGGCTTCTTCGTTATCCCGTGCCGCATTTTGCGCAATATTCATGGCAAGAGCGGTTTTGCCCATGGAGGGGCGTCCGGCGATTATGATAAGGTCAGATTTTTGCAAGCCTGCCGTTTTTTCATCCAGGTCTTTGTAACCTGTAGGAAGCCCTGTAACCGAGCTTTGATTTTCGTAAAGTTTTGCCACGGTTTCCATTCCGCTTTTGATGATGCTTTTCATTTCTTCAAAGCTTTTCTTGGAGCGCTCCTGCGATATCTCAAGCACCATCCGTTCAACACGGTCGAGCAGAACCTCTACGTCTTCTGAATCTTCAAATGCAAGTGTGCCGACTTCTCCTGCCACGGTTATGAGCTTTCGTAAAATAGCTTTTTCTTTTACAATTTTTGCATGGGCGCGGACGTTGGCGGCAGACGGTGTGGTCTCGACCAGGTCGGCCAGATAGTCTACGCCGCCGATATCGTTCAGATAGCCGGCTTTTCGCAGGCCCTCAGCGACTGTCATAAGATCGACGGGCTCGTTGCGCTCGTAAAGGTCTATCACCGCATCAAATATTTTGCGGTGGGCGGGTTTATAAAAATCTTCAGGCCCGGATAAGGCTTCAAGCGTTCTGGGTAGTGCTTCGCTCTCCAGCAAAATAGCACCTAAAACGGATTGCTCCATCTCTATGCTTTGTGGCGGAACGCGCCCCGGAAGGGTTCTATTTTGCCTGACGGACGAAGAAATATCACTCATGCTTTTAATGGATTGGAAGACAAAAAAATTAATAAACCCGCACTTGTGGTAAAACCTGCCCGGGTGTTAAAGACTGTCGGATTGTATCGCTAAAAAAACGCAATTACAACGGTGAATAAACCTGTGCTTTAGAGGCGCCTCTATCAAACAGTTCTATTTTTATTCATATTTTTTAACCCATTTTTTTATAGCGTCGTTCCTTTCTTTTCTCTCTGTATAGCTGGCATCGTGTTCGTTCATGAATGTTAAGGTTTTTTCATGTTCCTGTTTGAGCTCTTCATCAACCTGTTTGAGTGCTAATTGCCGCTCCGCCGGGTTTGAATAGTCGAATTCACTTAATTCCTTCTTCCTTTTTTTGCTCTTCTGTTTTTCTGAAGTCTGTACCTCGGTTTCCGCAGGTTTTTCCTCGGGTGCGGGTGCGCTAAAAGAGACTGTCCAGTCGTTCTCTATTTTTATGATGCCTGTGTAGATTGCCCCGCCTGCGGTACCTACTAAAATGATAACCAAAAGCAGGAGAAAAATTAAAATTTTCATGTTGTGTATAACCTTTTCCTGCATTTTACACGGATGTATGACAATTATTTTCATATTTGACAATTTTTGGACAAAATCGCCGATGTCATTTTTATGGCGCTTTTAAAGTTAATATAGTATTAATAAATTCAGATAGTTAACCTTCGTTCAAAACTCCCTTGTGGCACCCTAATTGCATCTTTTTATTTACATAAGATTTAATAAAAAATGCTTATCAGGAAGGGAATTAAAACCGATAAGCAGTTATTAGGTTGTTGTCCCAGGCAGGGAGGAATTGGCTATGAAAAGAAATGAACGTGAAACAAAGTTTAAAGATCTTTCAAACGCGATAGTGAACGCTTTGATAAATGATGAAACCGTAATGGCTCAACTAGGGCAGTTGCGTGACCGGCACGTCATAGAGCCTGGCGCTCTGTTAGGCATGGCCTTAAAAGTGACGGAGCTTTTGGAGATATCCGGGGTGACTATCTCGGAGGACGAGAAAAAAGCCCTCTCCGGTAGTGATAACACTCAGAAAACAAAGACAAAATCTTTAGATGCCCCGAAACAGGTTTCATCTACTGAAACCAGGGAAACCATCGATGGACGTGATTTGAGCGCAAACGAGGTTCAGTTTCAGGAATGGGTAAGTGAGAAGTTTGACGCCGAGGAATGGCTCAAAAAAACCGGCCTTATCTGGTAACGTTTTCAGGCTATGCTGGAGTGCCGTTTGCTCGACGCTCCAGTATATCGCCTGGTTTACAACCGGAATATCTGCAAAAATTAAACCCTTGATATTCCTCCCTGTTTTTTGATACACTTCTCCGCTTGGTGGATCAACTCCTTGCTCCTGTCGGTAATGTTGCTGTATAGGGGCTTTACATCCATAGGGAGGAATTATGGCGAAAAAATACGAAACTCTTTTCATTTTAAAACCTGATTTGTCGGAAGACGAAGTAGGGGAGAACCTTAAACCTGTCATAAGCCACATAGAGGGCGATGGTGGATCCGTTACGTCGGAGGATCGCTGGGGCAAAAAACGGCTTGCCTATCCTATAAAAAAACATAAATACGGCTACTACTTTCTTTTAAAACATGAGGGGCCAAAAGGCGAGACCATCGCCAAGATAGACCGTGTCACCCGCCTTAGCGAAAACATCCTGAAGGCCATGACCGTTAAACCTTCCGCTTCATGGGATATTCCCAAGGTAGAAGAAGGTGATGCCAAGAAAACATCAGAAAAAGCTGAAGAGCCAACGAAAACTGAAGAGCCGGTAAAAGTTGAAGCTTCTGCGGAAGCTGAGGCTCCTGTGAAGGCGGAGGAGGGTTCCGAAGATGGCAAGCCTGAATAGAGTTGTCCTTATAGGTAACCTGACTCGTGACCCTGAGTTGCGCTACATCCCCTCCGGTACCGCCATTTGCACGTTTGGTTTGGCAATGAACGAGCGCTACAAACAGGGCGAAGAGTGGAGGGAAAAGGCTGTGTTTGTAGATATCAACGTGTGGGGCAAACAGGGTGAGAATTGCTCGGAGTATTTGGGCAAAGGGCGCCAGGTGTGTGTGGAAGGCCGTTTGAATTATTCTTCATGGGAAACTGACGAGGGGCAAAAAAGAAGCAAGCTGGATGTTACCGCTGATCGTGTGGTGTTTTTAGGTAGCCGCGGTGAGTCTGCCGGTTCTGGCGGCGGTGGAGGAGGGGCTGGTGCGCGTGCGCCTGTAAGCAATTCTTCCGGCGAAGACGACGTTCCGTTTTAATTTGAACCGATAAAAAAATTAATCCTTGAATTTGGAGTTTTTTGAATATGGCGTACAACAGAAATAGCGGCTCGTCGCAACGCAGGCCTTATTACATGCAGAAAAAAGTTTGCAGGTTCTGTATTGAGAAGGTCGGAGATATCGACTATAAAGACGTAAAAGTTGTAAGGAACCTTTTAACGGAGCGAGGAAAAATAATCCCCAGCAGAATTTCGGGTAATTGCTCCTATCATCAAAGAAAAGCCACGATAGCCATCAAAAGGGCCCGCACTATGGCCTTGGTTCCGTTTGCGTATAGCTAAACGGTTTTTTTGACGGGTATACGATTTAAATGGAGGGTGGCATGAAAGTTATATTGACAGATTTTGTTCAGAGCTTGGGAGCGCCTGGCGACGAGATTGACGTAGCGCCGGGATATGCGAGAAACTATCTTATTCCTAAAGGTCTGGGTTTTGAGGCGACGGCGTCTAACCGCAAAACATATGAGAACAACTTAAAACAACGCGCCAGAAAAATGGCCAAGGTCATAAAAGAAGCCGAAGCGCAAAAGGTGCAGGTTGATGTGCTGGAAACGTTTGTTTTCACACGTCGCGCCGGTGAAGATGGCAGGTTGTTCGGCTCTGTTACAAGCGCGGATATTGAAAAGGCGGTTGCAGAACGCGGCTTTAATATCAGCAAACGGCAGATCGAACTTAAACAGCCGATCAAAACCGTTAGCGAGGTTGAAGTTATGGTGAAAATCCATACGGGTGTCTCGGCCAAGGTTATGGTTTCTGTTGAGGCCGAAGTTATCGTGGAAACTGAAGAACACGATAAGGAAGAAGAAATCACCGAAGAAACGCAGGCGCTGGAATCTGAAGCCGCAGTAGAAGAAGAACAGGCCGGATAACGACAAGGCCTTTTCTTTTGTTGGCCGTTTGGGCTGGTAACGCTATTTCTGAGGCGGTGAATATGGCGCGGTTTGTGCGCAATGGAGGCTAAATGGACAAGGCGCAAATCATCAGGGATAGTGTTCTTGCCGTATCCCTTGATTCAAAAGATATAGAGCGTCTTGCCGAAATAGCCATCGCCAGAGAATGCGTTCGCGGCGACATCATCATACTGGAAGATGAGGTTAGCCGCGACATCTTCCTCGTATATGAGGGAAACGTGGTTGTTGAGATACGCAACCCAAGGGGCAATGATTCTTATCATCTGCAGGTGATAAACAGAAAAGGGCTCGTGGGTGAGTTGTCGTTTATCGATGGCTCCAGAAGAACGGCCAGCGTCGTGGCTAAAGATAGTGGCGTAAAACTTCTTCATTTCCAATATGAAAAGCTTGCGGAACTCATGGATAGTGACTTTAAACTAGGTTACATCATTATGCGCAATATCGCCAAAATTATGTGCGGGCGGATGCGTAGCACAACGCTTGGTCTTCGGAACCAGGTGATTTTCTGATGATTTTTACATTTCCTTTTCTCTGTTTCTAAACGGAACGTTATTAACAATGAGGGTTGGTAACATAAGGGCCATACGAAAATCTGAAAAATTCAGGCGCATGGGAAAGCTGGATAAGGCGCTTGAGGTTCTTTCCGGGCCTGTTACCGAAAAAACCTGCGATGCAAGGATATTGATAAGGCGCAGTGTTCTAAGCGGCTCTGTGAATGATTTAAAAACGGCTCTTTTAAAAGCCCCCCAAAATGGCGCGGCCCTCTTTTTCCTTGCTGTCAAATCTTATGAAGATGACGATTTTAACAAGGCCGAACGATATATATCAAAGACGCTTGCAGTGGCACCTGATAACATCTCCGCGCAGGTTTTGTCGGCGTTAACATCTCTTAAAACGAATGGCTCACTTGATCCGCTTCTAGCCTTGGGTGAAAATTACACGGCGACGACCACAAAAATAAAATCACTTTTGCTTATGGAGATAGAAACGCGCATATCGGCGCTTGATAAAAAAGACTCAGGCTCGACGGAGCATGAACATACACCCAGCGGTGTATTAGGTTTTATTTTCGATGTTATGGACGATATCGCCGTGTGGGCCTATTGGCTGATTCAAATGGTTACGGTTCTTTTGCTGTTTATTGTAAACGTCAACCGTGCGCAAAAAAGAAAACTTGTTATCGACGGTTCAAGGCTTGAGGGCGTGCGAAAGCAGGGCGATGCTTATAAAAAATTCAAAGCAGTTTTGAAGTTTGATGAAAATGATATGGACGCGCTTGAGTTTTTGACCCGTTACAAGATGGAGAAGGGAGAATGGCAAGATGCGTTGGCTCTTCTCGCAAGGCTTGAAAAGTCTATCGGGCCAGACATTAAAGGTTATCCGATTTTAAAGCGGTGGCGTGCCGATATCTTTCTTGCAACAAAACGCCATGATGAAGCGTTAACGCTTTATACGGAAGTGGAAAATGAATTCGCACTCGATTATATTCTTCCATACCGCAAGGGGCTTTGCGCCCTTGTGGCCGGGGATGTGGCGCTCGCTCTCGGTTCTTTTGAGCACACTCTCTCGCAACCGACTCCTGACCTTTTAAAAGAACGCTTGGCGCGACTCTCGGAGCTTCTAAGTTAAAGCCGCTCTGTTTCATGGTCAATATGTGTTAGGTCGATTATTTCTGGTGGTGTTGGGAAAACCCTGTTTGTTCTTCTCATTTTAAGTCGCATTATGTGCGACCTTCTTATGAGTTTTGAGTTGTTGGTGTTGTCGGTTCCAACAGGGTCGTATCGTAAACAGAAAGACTGTTCGCCTTGTAACAGCATATCGATTATCAGGTTTAACGAGTAGTTGTTCATTAGTGAAACATCTTTGCGGGTTATTTTGTTACTGCTGTTTTTGGCCCCCTCAACATGTTCTCTCCAGTTAATAATGTCGCTCATCTTGAGCGCTCTTTTGAACACTACTTTTTTAGCGCCAAACCCCCTGTGGCTTTTTTTTACGACTTTTCTTATAAGCGTGTCGTTTTGAGCGTTATGCATAGATATAACCTTCGATGCCAGCGTCCAATGTTTTTTTGTAATAAACCTGTCAGCCCGGAATTCCCAATATATATGCCCCAGTCTTTTGGTAGCCGACGTCGAATAAAGCAGGTGCGGAATAAAATAGTTGTGCGCGATTATATCTGCCGCAAGATGTGTGAGATATCCGTAAGCATATGCCTTGGTTGAATTGTCTGCCGCTTCTTTTAAGACAGCAAACCCGACGCTCCAGTTGTGGCAATGGTCGTCATGTCGCTTGTGCCCTTTGCCTATGAATATGTCTGCGCTTATGCATCCGTATATATAATCGTAGGGGGACGTCGCCAAAACAGCCGCAACGTTTGGGGCTATCAGCCTTAAATTGTCGAGTATGAAACTTCCCTGCGCAACGTGTATTCCGGCTCCCCACGCTTGTGCCGTATCTGGCGCAAACAGCGTGGAGAAACCGGCTAAAATCGCGATTAAAAATTTTACGTTGCGCATGGTGGATCGTCTTTGGCATCTGGTGGTTTAAGGGCTTTCCATTCTGCAAACATTTTTTCCATCGCAATAAAATCTTTTTCGTTGTCGATATCAATGGTGGCTCCTCCCTGAGTTGTCGCAAGATATCCTGCTCGAACTCCAAGCACTTCTCCCATTCCTTCTACGACAAGCTTCATTGGCGTGATGTGGCGTGTCATGTCGCTTGCTCCTTCAAATCCCAAGCGTGTTAAGGCGAGTGACACATGTAATGTAAAATAGAGCCACACCTTTGAAGGAACTCCAGGGATACCCCAAAAGTCTTTTAGAAGCTTAACGAAGTTGTGAAACCTTTTTTGGTAGCGTGCGTCATATAATTGCTGGATAGCCGTCCGGTTTTTAAAAGCGAAAGGGCGAGCCATATGCAGGTTGTTTATCCTGTAAAGCCCTTCGCGGAAATGTATATACGCCATTTTAATTCCTGGTTTTTGTGCCGTCGGATAATATTTTTCAAGCGATTCTTTAGGCGTCAATCCCACCACATAATCATATTTATCCATGTCGGCCCGCGAAATAAAGTCGTCAACCTCCTCGCTTGATATAAGGGGCGAGTCACACGGCAGGGCAAAAACAACACGGTTTGCTATGTCGGGGTTATTTTCCGCACCATCTTTGTAGCCATCTATGGTCGCTAAAAAACCGTTCCACACGTTGTCCACGAGGTGCCCCCACTGCTCTAGCGTCACCACAGGTTTTTCGCCTTTGTAGAATTCCTTTATAGCTTGGTCCAGGCGCCGTTTGTCTCCTATTATAAAAATACGTCGCACAAGGGAGGCGGCATCAAGGGCTTTTAGAACGTGAATGAAAAGAGGTTCAGCACGGATTATGAGGTGCGCCTTGCTCTCGCCCCGTATCGGATGTGCGGCCCCTTTGTCGCCGCACAACAGGAGCGCGTCTACCACTTTTGAGGAAGCGTCACCATTGTTAATGGTTTTCATTTTTTAATATAAGGGTACCTTCCCAAGTCGCATTATCGTTGGTTTTCCTTCCTTCACCCACCTTATTCGTAATGGGTTGCCTTGGCGCGGGGCTGTATAGCCTTAGAAAATTTACCGCTGGCTTGGCACCGTGTTATCGGTTCCGCATCTGGTTTAGCGTTTTTGAAATGACGGATCTCGCGGTTGAGTTGTTTTCCGTTCCAAGCCTTTTTTCAAGCGCTCTCATGGCCTCATCCGTTCCGATTTTTCTAAGCGACCGCACTGCAGAAAGACGCACCATGACGTCGCCATCGTCAAGCCCACGGGCGATGAGAGGTGCCAGCATTTTTGTTCTGGATGTTGATAGAGCCTCGTAGGCGGCCGAGCGCATAAAGGCGGAAGGGTTATCTGTTGCCGTTCTCTTTATAGCGTTGAGCGCATCTTCGCCTTCATAGTAGGTAAGGGCTGTTAGCGCCCTTGCGCGTACGATGGTTAAAACGTGTTCGTCGTTAACAATTCGCAGAAGGTTGGCTTTAGTTGAGCCAGGCTCAAGCCTGTTCCAATAGTCTGCGTCCGGCGCTTCGTGATAACCGGAAAGTGAAGATATGAGGTCTTCATAGGAAACAACCACGTTCTGCGCAAAAGATTGCGCGGGAGCGAAAAGCACTACTGTCATGACTACGGCGGCTAACATTTTCATAAAAATTCTCTCTGATATCATTTGTCCATTATCTTACTAATGGATGAGTATTTACAACATCCAACTGGTAACCTGAAATTTCACTTTGAAAGGAGCCTGTTGATATAAGGTCGGAGTCTATTGACCAGAACATAAGATTTTCGGCTCCTTTGCCCCTGCATTCGGGGCCTGTCACCTTTCCATCCCCGTTTTGGTCATTCTCAATTCCGCATTCAGGTGTGTCTGGCAACGGGTCGCTTAAAGCTCCATTAGATTCTGTTGTGTGAAACAAACCGATATAGTGGCCGATTTCATGGGCAAGTATCTTTACCAAAACACGTTGGTCAGTTTCGTGTTCCGTGAACCCTTCAGCTGAATAACCATAATTTGCCGCACGGGCTATGATGCCGGAAGCCTGGGTGCCATGTATCGCAGGGCCGGGGATGGCTCCGTCGCGTCCTAATATGCGATTCGGTAACCAGGGTAGCAGGAAGCAGTTTATACCATTGTCACTACGCCCCAAGGTTTTACGGGAGGCGGATGCTAAAAACTCCGCCAGATCGTCTCTTGTGTTCATGTCGGCTATGATTTCAGGGTTGTCAATAAATTCTATCCTCAGACTACCTATAGTTATTCCGGCTTGCCCTAAAACGTCGTTTAACAGGTTTTTGATATTGCTCGCCTCCGTTTCGTCCGGGATCACGGGGTTTGGCTCCCCTGCGGTATAAACGAACAGGTTTATATCAAGTTTGCCGAATGAAAAATCTCCATCTGTTTTATATACCTGTGTGACGTTTATAGTTGCTTCTATTGAGTCCATATTGTGGATTTTAAACTGGTAGTCCCCGGTGGGGAAGGATGTTAAAACAGTGTGAACAGGGGGCAATATAGCGGAGATAGTTTTACCCGGAAGAGCTACAAGGCCATATTGATAACTCATAAAATCGATTGGCAGGCCATCGCTTGATGATTTGGAGCCACTATTACGGTCATAGTCGTAAAATAATGTGTCGCCGCTTTTTATTCCGTCAACGGTGATGGTCTGCTCACTGCTGAATATAATCTGGTTAACAACCCCTCCTTCGGCCGTAAAGGCTGTGAGGTTAGGCTCAACACCCAAAAAAGAGACCCATGCCGATTCTCCCGCCGGAACGCGGGCCGAGTTCAAGGGGGTTATCGTAAGGGTATCACTTTCATTGTCATCAGAACCCCCGCCTCCACCGCCAAAACACCCGGATAGGGTAAAAAGCATGAATAACGCCGTAAAGAGGAGAGGATAATGTGAAATTGAAGATAGCGAGTATTTTGTCATTTCCCAGTCTTTAACGTAGCGCAATAGAACATGTTTTTTTGATATCTTTACATTTTAGCGTGGACGCTTGTGACTTAAAACGGCTAAAATTTTTTGACGTAATAAAAGCCACTTGGGGTATCTTTTTTGTGCTATAAAAGTAGTTACTACCAATCAAAAATTAAATCATGTCGCTGGATAAATTTAAAGAAGAGTGCGCGATTTTTGCCGTGCACAATCACACAGAGGCGGCCAACCTCACCTACCTTGGTCTGTATGCGCAACAGCATAGGGGGCAGGAATCTTCGGGGATAGTTTCGTCCGATGGTGTGCGCCACTATGCCGAGATCGGGCTTGGGCGTGTGTCGGAAATTTTCAATGAAGACAAAATATCACGTCTAAAGGGCTTGTCAGCCATAGGGCATAACAGATATTCGACACAAGGCGAAACGCAAATCAGAAACGCACAGCCTTTCGCCATAGAATATTCACATGGCCCGTTGGCGCTAGCGCATAACGGCAACCTTATTAACGCTTCTGCCGTTCGAGAAAAGCTGGAAAGGGAAGGCTCTATCTTCCGCTCTACGAACGACTCGGAAATCGTTATTCACCTCATTGCCAAAAGCCGCGAGCCCAGGCTGAAAGATAGAGTGATAGAGGCTTTGTCGCAGGTTGAGGGTGCCTATTCCATGACGATAATGAGCCAGGATGAGCTTATCATCGCGCGTGACCCTAACGGGTTCCGCCCTCTTTCCATGGGGCGGTTGGGTGTCGCCTATATTTTTGCCTCCGAAACCTGCGCGTTTGACCTTATAGATGCCAAGTTCGTGCGGGAAGTTGAACCAGGTGAGGTCGTTGTGGTCAACGATGAAGGGCTTACGAGCTATTTCCCATTTGAGAAGGCTCCCAAAAAGCATTGTGTTTTTGAGTTTATATATTTTGCCCGGCCTGATTCGCTGATTTTCGGTTCCGGTGTTCATCATGTAAGAAAAGCGTTTGGCAAGCGTTTGGCAAAGGAACTGCCGGTTGAGGCCGATTGTGTGATCCCCGTGCCAGATTCCGGCGTTGTGGCGGCGCAAGGTTATGCCGAAGAGGCTGGAATACCGTTTGAAACCGGCATTATACGCAACCATTACGTTGGCAGAACATTCATTGAGCCGTTGCAATCCATACGTCATTTCGGTGTAAAAATAAAACACAACCCGATACGGGAGCTTATTGAGGGCAAAAGAGTGGTGCTGGTGGACGATTCCATCGTTCGTGGCACGACCTCTCGTAAACTTGTTAAAATGGTGAGGGACGCTGGCGCTAAAGAAGTACACATGCGCATATCTTCCCCACCTACGACCCACTCCTGTTTTTATGGTATCGACACACCTGCAAGGGCGGAGCTTATTGCCGCTACATACAGTGTGGAGGATATAAAAGGTTTTCTTGGCGTAGAATCTCTTGCTTATCTTTCTATGGAAGGAATGATGGGCGCGTTAAATGAAAGCCCCGATTTTTGCGTGGCCTGTTTTGACGGTTGCTACCCTATTCCTGTTCCCGTGGCTGAAGGCCAAATGGAACTACTTGAGAAATCGCTTGCAGATGCTAACGCGCCTGATGATGGTAAGCAGACGGTAATTATCAAGTAAAGCTAAAGGTGCCGCCCGGGTGGTGGCGTACCCGGGCGGCTAGGCATTGGGGGTGGAAAATGGCCTAAAATACAAATCCGTATACCAGGAGAACCTGGTCTAGTCCTCTCTCGCGTATTCCTACTTTATGATTACTGCTAGACGGCGCATAGCTCAGTTCCATCCTGTCTCCGCTAAAGAAAGAAAGCTCAACCGTTTTATAAAAATTCATTCCCACGTTAATGTTGTGGCTGGGAGACACGCCTAAACTCATTGAAAATACCTTTACAGAATTTTCCTTATGCGCTTCGCCACTGCCAAAATATTTTGTGCTGACGCTTCCGTCATCTCCCTTATACACTTCCACTGGGCGCATAAACGGTTCGATTTTTTTCTTAAGTTTTGCTATCGGTTCAAAGGCAAGTAACAGGTCACCCGTTACGCGATACGCTTCGCCCCGTGCCCTGTTTTCAAGGCGATCCCTGTCTCGATCAGGCATCAGCAAAGATCCGTCCTGATTATAAGGGGATGCCTCAAAATCGGGAATGAACGCCATTGTGTTCATCCCGGTTGCGATATACTCAGAACTGCTAACATTCGGGAAAAGGCTCTTTCTTAGTGCCACGCTCCAGGCGGAAGGGTCGTTTTGCCTGGCAGAACGTGACGTATCGGCAAGATAGAGCAGGCCCGCTTTAACGCTTTCGCTGATGACCTTATCGTTGTTTGCGGGAGCATCGCCATGATTTGCGCAAAGCGCCTGGGTTGCACAAATAAACCATGCAACCAAAACCACCCCAACAATGTTAAACACTGTTCGATAACCCATAATCTTGCCTCTCCTGCATATAATTTAGATGCAGTTATGGTGCCGTGGTGACAGTTTTTTGAGGAGATAAAACTGCTTTATTATCAGCTAGTTAGGTGCTTGTTTCTGGGGGCCGGAGTACAAAAAAGCAGGTATTTGTATATATTTGTATACACATGGAAACAAAAGTGCAGATTTTAGGTGGCAGGCTCAAAAAACTGTTGGCAAGGTCAGGTGGCCAGCCCAGACCTTATGGATGTGGTTCTTCGTCCAGAATATCGGCGATATCGTCAAAGGATGTTTCAATTTGCTCACCGGAACTCATATTTCTTAGCGTCCCCGTTCCTTTTTTCAGCTCGTCTTCACCTATTATAAGAGTGTATCTGGCTTTTGACCTGTCCGCTTTTTTCATCATGCTTTTCATGCTGGCAGTGCCGAAAGTCCTGTCTACCTGGTATCCGTATGAGCGGAGACGATGGGCTATTTCAAACGATCTCAGCGAGGCCGTTTCTGTCATCGGTACGATAAAAATATCGGGATATTCTGTAAGCTCTTCTTCATCCTGCCCGTTTAAAAGGCTTATGAGCCGTTCGATGCCAAGTGCAAACCCTATGGCCGGTGTTTTTGGGCCGCCGAACTGTTCTACGAGCGAATCATATCTCCCGCCGCCGGCAACGGAGTTTTGCGCTCCTAAGCCTTCTGATACGACTTCAAAAGCCGTTCTGGAATAATAATCTAGCCCGCGCATCAGCTTCGGGTCTACAGTGACCGGAATTTCAAGGTCGATCAGCGGTTTTCTCACGTTGTTAAAGTGTGTTTCGCAAGAGTCACACCTGTATTCGTCTATAGTCGGCGCATTTTCCACTATCTCTTTGCAGGTTGGAGATTTGCAATCGAGCGCACGCAATGGGTTTCTTTCTATTCTCGATTGGCAATTTTTGCAAAGGTCGCTCGCCCTCTCCTTAAGAAACGTGTAAAGCGCGTCGCGGAACGCAGGCCTGCATTCAGGGCAACCGAGTGAATTTAAAAGAACCTTTAAGCCCGGCACACGAAGTTCCGTAAAAAGATCCATCAGCATTATAATTACTTCGGCGTCGATAGCAGGGTCGTCTGTTCCAAAAACCTCCGCACCAATTTGGTGGAACTGGCGGAACCTTCCCGCCTGCGGACGTTCTGCGCGGAACATGGGCCCCATATAAAAAAGTTTTGTTACCCCCGGCGGGTTATATAGCCCGTTTTCCACATATGCCCTTACGATGGATGCGGTTCCTTCGGGGCGCAAGGTTAAAGACTCGCCGCCACGATCTGTGAAGGTATACATCTCTTTTTCGACGATATCGGTAGTTTCACCTATGGAACGCTTGAAGACTTCCGTTTTTTCAAACGTAGGTATTCTTATTTCCTTAAAATTGTAGAGTGTAAATATTTCGGACGCAGTTTCTTCCACAAGCCGCCATTTAAGCGATTCTGATGGTAGGACGTCTTTCACACCCCTTACGCTTTGTATCATAGCGCCTTTAGCTTTCATATGAGAACACCTGAAAATTTGATAAACAATTGTACATTCTCCTTTTTAGAGGCCAAAAGCGCAAATTTTCTTTTTGGCGGTATATCTACCTTTTCAAAACAATGGTAACCGAGGTTTTTATCTGGTTAAAGAGCAGGTGAAGGAAAAGATGCAAAAGAGGGAGGTTTACAGGAGCGCGGAGTATTTATAAACAAATCTCTCCCCCTCGCGTGCTTTAGGGTAGGAGGGGAGAGGTCGGGTGAGGGTGATTCTTCGTCACCATCGCTCCTCAGAATGCCCGATTGGCAGTTTTTCTAATGCGACATTAAGGTGGGTTTCCCCCTACAGCTTCCAAAAGTTCCGGCATTATTTTTGCCGATGGGCCAAGTAGTGTGGCGTCGGCGACATCTGTGATGGGGGTCGGTTCCAAATTTATCTCTATCACCGTTGCGCTGTTTTGTTGAGCGATGGAGGCTAAGCTCGCTGAGGGTTGCACGACGCCTGAGGTGCCGATAACGAAAAAAAGATCGCACTGTTCCGCCGCCCGAAAGGCGCGGGTCAAAATATCCTCGTCCAGCGATTCACCGAACCAGACGATGTGTGGCCGCAAAAGCCCGCCGCAATCGTTGCACACAGGCGGCATTGCCACAAGGGGCGCGTTTCTGTTTTCCGTAACGGTTCCCTCGCTTACACACCTCATAAGCCAGATGTTGCCGTGCAGTTCCACCGGGGTTTTAGAGCCTGCCATGCGGTGCAATCCGTCTACGTTTTGTGTTACCAGGGTAAAGTCATCGTAAAATTTTTCCATTTGCGAAAGCGCATAATGCCCGTCGTTAGGCCTAAGCGGTGCCAAAAGAGTTCGCCGCCAGTCGTACCAGCGCCACACGAGGTTGGGGTCACGTTTAAAAGCTTGCGGCGTCGCAAGTTCTTCCGCCCTGTAGTTGTTCCACAGCCCATCTGAGCCGCGAAACGTAGGCACGCCAGATTCGGCTGAGACCCCTGCGCCTGTGAGAGCCGATACGCGTTTTGAGTTTTTTATTTTTTCGAGGATGTTATCAGCCAGGTCTGAAACTTTTGTGTGTATGCTCATCCGGCATTCATTGCGCGTTCGGTTTCTTCAAGCAACATCTTTTTGGCTTTTTCAAGCGGCTCGTTAATGGTTAACCCTGCCGCTTTCGCATGCCCCCCGCCACCAAATATTTGTGCAAGTTTGTTAACGTCGAAACTCCCCTTTGCACGCAGGCTGGCTCGTGTAATTCCTGTTGTGACCTCGCGCAGTAGCATGGCGACTTCCACACCATGTATCGACAGCGCATGGTTTACAAATCCTTCGGTATCCACGTTTTTCCAATGGTCGCCTGATATGTAGTCGTTGGTGAAATAAGCCGTGGCCACTTTTCCGTTAAAATGGAGTTCCACGGTTTCCAGAAGTTTTCCCAACGCCTGCGTAGTTTCTAGCGTGTTGTTGTAATAAAGGTGCCTTGATATTTTGTCTGGGTCTGCACCGGCTTTTACAAGTTCTCCTGCCGTATGAAGAACTTCCGGGGTTGTGTTTGAGAAGCGAAAACGGCCAGTGTCTATAACAATGCCTGTGTATAGATATTCCGCCGTTTCAGGCGTGATGTCGAGCTTAAGTTCGGTTGCAAGATAATAAATCATTTGAGCGGTGGCCGCCGAGGCTCCGTCTATATAATTTACGTCTGCAAAATTTTTGGCGGAGACATGATGGTCGATACACAAAATGTTTGCGTCATCCGCAATTAATTTTGCCGCGTCTCCAAGCCGTTCTATGTTCGGAGCGTCCACCGTGATAACCGTGTTAAACGGCTCAAGGCTATCGGTTTCCAGCCCGTATTGTTTCACCCATTCGTAGTTTGTAAAAAAAGCGAACATATCGGGCGGTTCTGAATCTATAACTATTTCGGCTTTTTTGCCAAGTTGTTCTATCAGCCATTTCATGGCCATGGCAGAACCTAACCCGTCGCCGTCCGGGTTTATGTGAGTCAACACAAGGAAATGCTCTGCGTCCATTAAAAATGATATCGCTTTGGCAGGAACCATCTGCACGCCAGCTCCCCTAGCTGAAAACATCGGGTTCTTCTTTGAGAAACTGAACGAACCTTTGTTTCTCAATCGATTTGCTGTAAGCCTCTTCGGCGGTTATTTTGCCGTTTTGTAAAAGCTCAAGAATGGCGTCGTCCAAAGATTGCATACCGAACTTTTTGCCCGTCTGTATGGATGACGGTATCTGGAAAGTTTTAGATTCGCGTATAAGGTTGCCGATAGCAGGTATGCAGATCATAATTTCAAGTGCCGCTATCCGTCCTTTTTTATCTGCCCGTTTAAACAGGTTCTGTGCGATCACCGCCTTGAGCGATTCTGAGAGGGTCGTGCGTATCTGCGACTGCTGGTTGGCAGGAAAAACATCGATAACACGGTCTACGGTTTTTGCGGCTGATTGAGTGTGCAGTGTGCCGAAAACCAGGTGACCCGTAGATGCCGCTTCGAGCGCGAGCGATATTGTTTCCAAATCACGCATCTCGCCCACAAGAATAATATCAGGATCTTCACGCAACGCA
>JAJRTC010000213.1 GCA_024278445.1 Nitrospirota bacterium | reverse complement strand
TGCAGAACAACGGTTTCATCTTCAGTGGAAGCGCTAAAAAGAGAGCCGTTTACCTTGCTTGAGAATTTATCGTTTGAAAACCTGAACCCAAGGCTTGGATACGGTTTTACTTTTTCAAGGTCCGAAACACTTTCGTCTTGCGCTTTCCTGGCCTGAATATATCGGGGAAGGTTAAAAATAAGGTCGATCTCGCCTGTATCGCCGTTCTGATATCCCGTAAGCAGATAGTTAAGCGGAACGGCACCCTTATTTGTTAACACTATTTTGGTTACGCCCGTATCTATCGTGATTCTCTTCTCGCCATCCGCCGGATGGGTCTCAATCGCTTCTAAAGCGGGAGAAACGGCAAGCGGAGTGGAAGTATTAACAGGAGCGAGGTCGGCCTCGTGTTGCGGGGTTGCAGGAGTAGTTTCCGCACCCGCAACCGGTGGTTTTGCTAAAGTTTTGTCCTGTTCATTTTGAGTTTCGGCCAGCTGGCTTGCCTGCTCGGTGCGCAGATAGTCGCCAAATCTCATCTCGTAGTAATAGTTATATGCGATCACCATCGCGAAGGCGGCTATAAGCGCCATAAAAAAGTTGCGGTCAATCATGGAACCGGATCGTATCCTCCCTTGTGGAACGGTGTGCAACGCAAAAGTCTTTTTGTGGCAAGATAAAGCCCCACAACGATGCCGTGGGTTTCAACGGCCTCGGCGGCGTATTCTGAACAGGTGGGAGTATAGCCACACGCCGGCGGAAGAAAGGGAGACACCAAAAGCTTGTATCCCTTGAATAAACCTGTAAGTAGCCGCTTCATTCCAATTACCTTAACACGCAAGACGCAATTTTTCTGCTACGGAAAACGTGAAGCGAGAGAAGCGTTTTAGTTATACGCAAATTTTACGCCCCGTAAGACCCAAGTTTTTTAGCCATTCTCAAAAACTCGGTTTCCGCTTCGTCAAACGTGAAGAGCCCCAAACCAGGGTAAGGCCGCGCTACCAAATCTATATCGTATGCAAGACCGCTCCTGTTGAGCCTGAAAACTTCGCGTAATATCCTTTTAGCCCGGCTTCTGATCACCGATTTTCCCACCTTGCGGGATACCACCAGTCCTATACGGGATCTGCCAAGGCCGTTCTTAAGATATATAAACTCAATACGGTTACCGCGAAATCTTCTTCCCTGTTTGAAAACCAGGTCAAACTCAGGTTTTTTAAGGAGTTTATCTTTTCTGCCGCATTTGAAACCCACTTTTCCGGATTTCTCTTCATTGGCCATTTCGGCCACCTCTACCTAAACGGCAAGCCTTTGGCGACCTTTCGCCCTTCTCCTCTTCAACACCTGGCGACCACCACGAGTTTTCATACGCGCCATGAACCCGTGGGTCCGTTTACGACGAGTGTTGCTCGGCTGATACGTGCGCTTCACGCTCCAACTCCTTTTTTTATAGTTTCCGCAAAAAACAAAGAAGTACTGTATTACGAATGGCAAGCTTGAGTCAAGAACTATGAGGAAAGGAACTGCAACACGGTGATATTATGCTATTAGGCTTAATTTACTACCCAAGTAGGGCACAACTCATTCACGCAAGGTTCTCACCCGTTTAGAAAGTATAATCGTAAGAACTGCAAAAAGAACCAACCCCCAATTCATCGAGCCATGTCCATAGAGCTGTATATACAGATCGTTCCCCAACACATCTTTGCCTAGCGACTGGGCAATCCAAATAAACACCCCTGACCATATAATCCACGGTGTTCTGTAGAAGCTTATAATTAGTAGAAAAGCAGGAACGATGAGCGGCCTTGTGTGGCTCTCTGTCATGTGGGAAAAAAGAAGAAAACCCATTACAACCAGCGCTAGCTCACTTAATAGCCGCAATCCATTTTGATCGTCATCCAGTTTTCCATTTCTATAAACGCTGTAAATGATCCATCCTCCATAAAGAGCAAGCAGGGCGGCCCATATTTTTTTTAACGAGCCTTGGGTCGCCCAATATAGATGTACAAGATCTGGTCCATTTTGATATGCGATATCCGTTTCCAAAAAGTACAGGTTTAACAAGGCCCAGAGGCTAAGCTTCATTTGCGGGTTGACTGAGTTTCTATCCAGCGACATTGCCCATTCAGATAACAACGTCAGGTTTTCAGAAAAGCCGATGAGAATAGCAGGGATCAAAAACATAACTGCCCCCCATAGAGCAAGGTATCCACACATCTTCCATTCTCGTTTTAATAAATAGTAGAAGATAAAAAAGAAAGGAAAAACTTTTACCATACCTGCCAACGCCAGAAAAAATGATGCGCCCACGTTCGAGATCTTCTTATAGTTTAAATGCAGGCCAATAACTACAAGGCTCAAGAGAATGACATTGACCTGGCCAGACCGGACATTTATCGCCAGATATTCGAATGAGGCAATAAAGGTGGCAATACCAATCCACATTTTTTGCTTGGATGAAAATTTATCACCAAGCCAGGAGACCATGATGACAATAGAAACGTAGCATAGAGCAATGGTAGTAAATGCCCAAAAATACATCCCGACCTGTTTTGGCATTAAGTAAAAGGGAGTGAGGAGCACACAAAAGAACGGAGAATATAGAAAAAAATCTGTCGTGGATGGATCAAGAAGATATATGTTTTGGCCGTCCCAGAAGTTCTGGATAGCGACAATGTATAAATTGAGGATGTTCATTCTTCCCATCATCGCAACGGCAGGGTAGATCAAGCAAAGGAGGATGGCAACGCCGTATAGCAATGTTTTGGAGGCTGATTTTTTTTCTTTAAACAGTGTAGCTTTAATATCCATGTTAGGTATTCTGCTCAAAAATCTGAAAAAATCAACTTTATAAGGCGGAGTGTATCCCTGATAACTGGACTGTTCGGCTGTAATAATTAGGTAATCTGTTCGATAGCGGAGCGTAAGTCCGGTAAAAGGCTTGAAATGATGAAGCTTAATAAATCGACCTACTATTACCGCCCGAAGTGCAGATCGAATATTTTTGATCCATCAACTAACCATCTCGTTGTGTTGTATAGTACTCGAAAGAATATTCTGGAAATAACAAGCGACTATGACAAAATTTTTATATTCAATCAGCCCGGTCATGTTACTTCTTTGTCTTGTCGGCTGTAATGCTTCTCCAAAATCATCAAAAGCTGAAGAAGAACATCCAGCGTCAACGAAAGCCATAACGCCGTTCGTTTCCAGAGACATGGTTTCTGTGGCAGGCGGCTGCTTTGATATGGGAGACACTTTCGGCGACGGGGAGTTGGATGAGAAACCTGTACACCGTGTTTGCCTGGATGATTTCAAGATAGACAAGTATGAGGTAACGCAGAGTCAGTTTAAACAAGTGATGGGAAATAATCCTTCGCGTTTTTCAACTTGCGGCGACTGTCCCGTAGAACAAGTGACATGGCTTGAAGCGATGGAATATTGCGAGAAGGGCGATAAACGATTGCCAACTGAGGCAGAGTGGGAGTATGCGGCTCGTAGTGGTGGCAAAAGCGAGAAATATTCTGGAGGAGCAGATATCGATTCTGTGGCCTGGTACAGAAATAACAGCGATGGCAAAACACATCCTGTAGGAAGAAAGCATGCTAATGGTCTTGGATTATACGACATGTCAGGTAACGTATGGGAATGGGTGAGTGACAGGTATGACAAAGGTTATTACAAACGTAGCCCTGAAAGTAACCCAAAGGGGCCATCAAAAGACGAACGCCGCACGTTGCGTGGGGGGTCTTGGTACTTTAAACCGGAGTATGTACGCGCATCCGATCGTTATGGGTTTAAGCCTGACGTTCGTGGCCTCTTTAGCGGGTTTCGTTGTTCCCAATAAAAAAGTTGAAATTACGGCGCCACAGGTCTACTTGGCATCATTGTGAGGAGGTTATGAGCCGACGTGGCAATCCCATGTAAAACAATGTGATAGACGCAAACCATACTTTTCCCAACGGGATCGTCACGGTCGCAAAAAGGCTCCCTCGCGATTGACAACCGTAAAGGCTTTTAAAGATCTGAAGCCGCCTTGATGGCCGGAATCGAGATCTCTGTGTCGCTGTTTACCCATTAATAACCCTGTAAATAATTCTTCATAATAACGCGCTTCTTTATTGAAGCGTGGAATCATCCAAAATATTTTTTTCAAAATAATCAATCAGACTGGCTAATAATTCAGCTTTTGCCTTATGCAGGCTTGCCAACAATCGTTTCCCCTTGTCTTTCTTTTCTTGCTTGGATAACTCTTTTAATTCATCTTCGTTTTCGGTAACAAAAAAACTGTTTTGCCAAATTACTTTTTTATCTGAATTGCGTGTCAAAATCCCTTTGATAGATACAGGCGCATAGCTTGTTCCCAAGATCCAATCCACTCCGTTCCACGCCAGAAACTCCGATGTAAATTCTTCGAGAGCCACGCCCAACCCCAACCACATATTTTGTGTTACTGAAAAAACAACAACTCCCTGAACCACACCTTCGACAATTCCGCTCCCGATAAGAAGTTGCTTCCATTTTTTTGGAAGACTGCCATATCCTGTAAGCTCAATACGTAGAAACAAATCAACTTTTTTCACCTCCTCAGGTTTTTGTTGATCCGGAACGCACGACTCTTGATAACGCATAATGAGTGAATCAGGATTTTTAGCGGTTCCCTCTATTGAGTCTATTGTATTTCTAATATCGGCCAAAGCCGTTTGCGTTTCCCGCTCAAATAAAGCGGTATTCTCTTTTGCCGACAACGCTTTATGGAATATATTGGGTTGAGCTGTTATTTCCATACAATATGGTATTGCAAGCGGAGTCCGGGGACTTTCCTGCAAAGGGTGCTTTATAGAAATTGCCGCACACCCGGCACCGATTGTCAGCAACAAGATGCCTAATACGGCTTTTTTCATTTCGTTTTGGGCATCAGCCTCCCAATGTTTCCCTCTGGATTTTTACCAGGTTTTCAATTCCACCAACACCCAGGGCAACAAGATCGTCCATAACGCTTTTCTCAAAAGGCGTTTCTTCCGCTGTCCCCTGTATCTCCACAAACTTGCCCTTGCCCGTCATGACAAGGTTCATGTCTACATCAGCCGTAGAATCTTCGGCATAATCGAGGTCTAACACAGGTATGCCGGCTACAACGCCAACCGAAACGGCCGCCACCTCATCGGTGATAGGTGAAGAGGCTATCAAGCCTTTTTCCACCAGTCCGCGCATGGCATCGTGCATTGCGACATAGGCGCAGGTTATGGAAGCGCATCTCGTTCCGCCGTCCGCCTGTATCACTTCGCAATCTATGGTTAGCGATCTCTCGCCTAAAAGAGGCATGTTAACCACCGCGCGTAAAGAACGGCCAATCAATCTTTGAATCTCCATTGTTCTGCCGCCCGCCCCTTTTCGCTCCCGCCGTGTTCGCTCTGAAGTGGCCCGTGGAAGCATGGCATATTCAGCCGTCACCCAGCCTTGCCCTTTTCCTCTCAGGAAAGGCGGAACTTTTTCTTCCACGGTAGCCAAACATAAAACTTCAGTGTTGCCAACTTTTATGTAAGCCGAACCTTCCGCATACAGATTTACGTTTCTCTCTATGCTTACGGGGCGCCCTTCGTTAACGGCGCGGCCGTCGCTTCTTTTTTGTTTATTCATATTTTTTTATCCAATACATCCACAAGTTTAACTTCGTCTACATTTATATATGGTCCCAAAAGCCTTTGCCCGATTTTGTGACTTCTGTCGGGAGAATCCGTAACCATAAAATTTACTGCGCCATTAGGCACATCCGACCTCATCCTGTTTTTATCAAGCTTCATGGCAACGAGGTTGGCAGTCTCCTCCGCCGAGTCGATAAGTTTAACATCAGAACCTAACACCAAACGAATAGTGTTTTTCAGCACGGGGTAATGCGTACACCCCAAAACCAGCGTATCTATTTTGCCTTTCATGAAACCTAAATATTCATGGGCGGTGGCCAGGGCGATGTCGTTGTCTGTCCACCCCTCTTCTACAAGCGCGACAAAAAGTGGGCAAGCTTTTTCCAACACGTCGATGTTTGGATAAATCGCTTTTAGCGCTTCGCTATATGCGCCGGAGTTTATCGTGGCCTCCGTGCCGATAACGCCTATATGCCCACCGGAACTTTTTTTCACGGCCGCCGTAACGCCTCCTTCCAACACGCCTATCACCGGACGGGTGGAACGTTCGGCAAGCTCGTCTATCGCATAGGCAGATGCCGTGTTGCAGGCTACTACAACCATTTTTACGTCTTGTGCTAAAAGGAAGTTAAGTATATTCATTGAATAGCGGATAACGGTTTTGCGCGACTTGGCTCCGTATGGAACCCGTGCGGTGTCACCCAGCTATCAAAGAGATTCGTCTGGAAGAAGTTGTTTTATCGCCTTTAAAACAGTTAGCCCACCGATGCCGGCATCAAACACACCGATAGGACGGCGGTCGCTCATATTACAGAAGTCTCCTGCGCATCTTTTTCATTCTCGCCATCACCATGTTCTTCTTCGCCCTCTGTAACTTCTTCAACTATCAGCGAGTCATCGGCATG
>JAJRTC010000212.1 GCA_024278445.1 Nitrospirota bacterium | reverse complement strand
TTTTTATCGTTTCCTCGGCCTCTAAAACAAGCCCCAACTGGCTTGATACCCGAGCGCAATCCTCTACCGTTACCCCTCCGTCTTTATCGATATATACCTTGAGTACCAGCGAACCTGCCGCGCCAGCAAGCTCGACATCGACGACATTAACGCCTTCGGCACGGCCCACAGGCTCCGCCACTTCCAGAACACTCTCAACAATCGTGGAACTCACAGCCACCCTCATAATCTTAATTATTGTTTTTCTTGATATTTACGCTCATTATTACACAGAGGTAAAAAGAAACTTCGCTACAACCCGGCGTTAGGCTTTTTTATTCCGTGGGTTATAAAGTATTGCCACGGCAAAAGCAAAGGCCAGCGGTTGCCAGATGTTGTCCAGCACCCTTTGAGCGGCTTCACCGGCCGTAAAGCCGTTCATTAAAAGGTCGAGTGCAAAACCTACGATAATAAATAGTAGCGCTATCAGGAGCGTTTTCTTGAACAACAAGAGTATCTTCCGATTTTTGTCAGGATCCAGCAGTTGTTTTAAATTGTTTTCCATATCCATTAGTAACTATCTACACTTACGAACGGAATACGTTCTTTTTCAAGAGACATAACGCGGTCTTTGTTATCATAATCATCAAACCAACGTGCTTTCGGGTTGCTTTTGTATGCCAATAACGTCGGTTTTTTATTTTTATTTGGCGCACGATGGTATTTAAAGAAAATATGCCCATCCATTTTTCCGACTACCTCAATTTTGCCGGTAGCATGGGACATGGCGAACCTTGCACGCTTGCCTAGCCCGGAACACATCGATTTGGCCTTTTCAAATATCTCGTATGCCTGTTCCAGCGGCAAAGAAAACATTTTGTTGCCGGAAGTCGGCCTGCACTGGAAAACGTAATATGGAGCAACACCCATATATGACAGGTCGTTAAAAAGCTCCGACAGGACATACGGGTTATCGTTTACTCCCTGTATCAGCGGAGTTTGGTTCATAACGATGACACCGGCTTTCATAACCCTGTTTACAGCTTCTACAGCTTCAGGCGTAAGTTCCCTTGGGTGGTTGAAATGTGCCATAAGATATATTTTGCGTTTGCCCTCGCTATATTTCGAAAGCATTTCAAGCAGTGAAGGGTCGTCTAACACCCTGAACGGGTTAAACGCCAGCATCTTGGAGCCAATGCGGATTATCTTCACATGGTCGATCTCGCGCACATGCCGTATGATGCTCTCAAGCTTCTTGGTAGACATGACTAGCGGGTCGCCACCTGTCAGCAGGACGTTATTAATTTCACGATGTTCGCGTATATACTCAAGCCCTTGGGAGATATCACGGGTAACTTCGTCGTTTGCGTCCATAAAAAGACGTTTTCTGAAGCAGAACCTGCAATACGCCCCGCATACGTCGTTCACAAGCAGTAGCGCCGTGCCACGGTATTTATGCTGAAGCCCAAGCGCTTTCGTATACGCTTCCTCGTTGGAGGGGTCAAGTTCACCCCAACCGTCCAGTTCGCCATTCTGCGGAATGACCAGGCGCCGTATAGGGTCGTTTGCGTCGTCCCAGTCTATGAGGGATAAGTAATAGTCGCTGACACGGAAAGCGTATTCGTCTGCCACTTTCTGTAAAGCTTCACGTTCCTTATCGTCTATCTGTGGAATCCGCTCAAGCCTGTTTATATATTTATTTTTAATTTCTTTCATTTTCATACGAACAAATTTTTATAATTTTGGTGTTCACTTCACCCCCTCACATCAAACCGATATGAAGCGAATCCTCTCCCGCTAAAATTTGGAAATGGAAAATTTGGCCACCAGCTCAGGCATATTAATAATAAATAGCTACTCGTATGTCAAGGGAATCAAGGAAATGTCATTGATTATATTAGGCATTACGTTTTTCAGTTTCGCGCTTGTTTCTGGTGCGCAAACTAAAAACGCATCCGCAATAATTTTGGCGATAAAAACCAATGCTGTCAGCCATACGGGTTGTTATTTTAAATCCTTCCTTTTTCTTCCAGTTAGCTTCAAGGAACTTTACACCATGGTTGTCGCCTGCAGAAGCGCCCACCCTGTTAATTACCACGGAGTCTTTATGCGGTGAGATGGACAGAACTGCGGCAAAAACATCGAATCCTTTCCGGGCCGCAGTGTCTGCTGTTTTTGAAAGCCTTATGTCAAAACAAACCTCGCACCGTTTTCCCTTCTCAGGCTCATTCTCAAACCCCTTTGTGGCTGTAAGCCAGTTATCGGGGTCATATTTTTCCTCCATAAAAGGCAGGTCGCTATCCAGCGCCAAACGGCGTGCCTCGGCGAGTCTTCGTTCATACTCCTCATACGGGTGTATGTTCGGATTATAAAAATAAAGAGTTACTTCATATTCCTTTTTTAACTGTTCCACCACATAAGGGGCGCAAGGCCCGCAACAAATGTGCAGGAGCATACGGCTCATCACAGCCTATCCGTTCAGCTTTTTAGCGGCGTCTTTAGCAAAATAGGTGAGAATCATGTTGGCGCCTGCGCGGTGGATGGAGAGAAGTGATTCCATCATCGCCCTGTCACGGTCGATCCACCCTTTCTGGGCCGCCGCTTCTATCATCGAATATTCGCCGGAAACGTTATATGCGGCTACGGGCAGGTTGAACTGGCTTTTAATAATTCTGATAATGTCAAGGTATGGCAAAGCCGGTTTCACCATGATGATATCGGCGTTCTCCACGATATCGAGGGCAACCTCGCGGATCGCCTCCATCGAATTTGCCGGATCCATCTGGTATGAACACCTGTCGCCAAACTGTGGCGCAGAGTCGCACGCATCCCTGAACGGGCCGTAAAACGCAGAAGCATATTTCGCGGCGTATGACATTATCGCTGTGTTTTTATAGCCGTTGTCGTCAAGCGCTACACGCACCGCCCCTATCCTGCCGTCCATCATGTCAGATGGCGCAACGATGTCTGCCCCCGCCTCTGCATGAGTTAACGCCATCGCGCCTAAAAGCTCAAGCGTCGGGTCGTTTAATACACGTCCTTCATGCACAACCCCGCAATGGCCGTGGGTTGTATATTCGTCTATGCAAACGTCTGTGATAACAACCAGATTCGGGCATGCGTTTTTTATTTCCTTCACGGCTCTTTGCACTATTCCGTCCGGGTTAAAGGCTTCCGAGCCTTTTTCATCTTTCGTTTCCGGTATGCCGAAAAGGATCACGGCTGGTATGCCGAGCGATTCAATTTCTTTAGCCTCGGCTTTTAACTTATCGACCGACAACCTGAAATTGCCCGGCA
>JAJRTC010000211.1 GCA_024278445.1 Nitrospirota bacterium | reverse complement strand
GAAAAACAACGAGTCGCCATAGGGAGAGCGCTTTTAACAAGCCCTCGCCTTCTGCTGATGGATGAGCCGCTCGCGTCTCTTGACGAGGAGAGCAAACTTGAGATCTACCCATACCTTGAAAAACTTCATAAAGACCTCTCCATTCCGGTGATATATGTGACCCACTCATATAACGAAGTAACCAGGCTGGCAGACTATCTCGCCCTAATAAAGGACGGCTCGATATATGCGGCGGGCCCGATAAGAGAAATGGCGACAAACCTGAACGTACCCGTAGCGTTCAGGCAAGATGCGGGCTCTGTAATTGAAACGCACGTTGCAGAACATGACGACAAGTTCAGCCTGACGTATCTTAATTTCCCCGGCGGCAGAATAACCGTGGCTAAAAACGACCATCCGGTAGGGGCGAGTGTGCGTGTGCGTATAATAGCGAGCGACGTTAGCATTTCCACCATAAAACCGGAAAAAAGCAGTGTGCTAAATGTTTTTGAAGGGTCCGTCCTGGAACTGGCCACTGCCAGTGCGTCTCACAAGATGGTAAAACTTGACCTTAACGGAATACACCTTCTGGCCAGAATCACGCGTAAATCAGAAAAAAACCTGAATCTTACCCCCGGTTCCCGCATATTTGCACAGGTAAAAAGCGCCGCCCTCATAACATAGCCTAACAGCCAAGAAAACCTTTTACATATCAAACATATACCTATATATTTATAGTGTAGACGTTCTTCTCTAACATGGCGAAAAGGGTAATAGAGCATATCAAATCGTGGCAGTCATGAATGAAAACGAATGGGCGGAAAAACACCCGGGAACCCATAGAACATCTGAAACCCTGTCAAAAGGTGACGAGCAAAAAATTTATGCCGAGCAGGTAAAGATGCTCTACACCGGCGCTACGTTCGGTGCGCTTGCAAGCTTTGCCGGCGCTCTCATTTTTGTATTTATTTCATGGGGCTCCGTCAACTGGCAAACCCTGTTTGTCTGGCTGACCTCCATCCTGCTCATCACCACGTTCCGCCTGGTATTAATATCATCCTACAAATGGCACAAACCGCCTCCTGAAGAAGCCGCTAAATGGGCTTTTCGCTATCTTTTAAGCACCATGGGCGCAGGGCTTGCGTGGGGGGCGGCGGGCCTTTTCCTCTTTGCGGGCCAGCCAATTACGAACCAGGTGTTTTTATTTCTTGTGGTAGGTGGTTTAAGCGCGGGCACGGTATTTACATATTCACCGGTGATGCCCGTTTTTCTTGCCTTCACGGTTCCGGCAGTTTTTTCCATGTCCACACATGCTCTTTTTATTCTCGATGATATTCATTTGGGTATGGGTTTTATGGGAGAGCTTTACCTGATAACGCTGATCTTTATGGCAAGGAATTCGCACAGGGTAATACGAAATACTCTAAAGCTCAGCCTTGAGAACAAAGAGCTTGTAGAACATCTGCGCGAATCAAAAGAGAAATATAAATCACTTTTCAAGTTTGACAACAGCATCCTTGAATGCTCGCCCGTTGGGATAGTAAAACTTGGGCCAGACCTCACCATAGAATATATGAACCCTGCCATGAAAATAATGTCAGGTGTGCCGGAGGGCGAAGAACACATGGCAATTGGTGACAAGCTTACCGATATTTCAAGCGTCATCAGCGCAGGCTTCACCACCGCCGCTAAAAAACTTAAAGAAGGCGAGGAGGTAGAGCTTGAGGCACCTTTCCGTACTTTATACGAAAAAGACCTCTTTTTATCCATAAAGGCCGTTCCGCTTTTGGGCAACGAAGGTTTTGGCGGAGCCATAATAATTATTTCAGATATCACGGCACGCAAGATAGCCGAAGACGCGCTAAAAAAATCTGAGCAAAAGCTTTCTCTTCACGCACAACAAACGGCCGTAGGCATGATCGAGTGGGATGTCGACTTTAAAGTTACGGCATGGAACCCGGCGGCGGAAAAGATTTTTGGTTTTACCAAAGATGAAGCCATGGGCTGTCACCCATATGAGCTTATAGTTCCGGCGTCATTAAAAGAGTATCTAAACACCATCTGGGCAAATCTTTTAAGGGGCAAGGGGGGCGAGCGAAGTATAAACGAGAATATAACGAAAGACGGAAGGACTATCACCTGCGAATGGAATAACACGCCACTGGTTAATAACGAAGGTAACGTAGTGGCCGTCGCGTCTTTCGTGCAAAACATAACGGAACATAAAGAGGCCGAAGAATCGCTAAAAAAATTCACTAGCGCGATAAACCAGTCAGGTGAAGCTATTTTTGTTATCGACCCTGAAACAACAAGTTTCCTTTATGTAAATGAAACCGCCTGTAAATCGCTCGGATACAGCCGTAGCGAGCTTTTAAACATGGGCGTGATGGAAATCGAAACAACGTTATCTGAAGAAAGCCTATGGGAAGAACATCTAAAGCTCATCAAAAAAGCTGACTCCGTGGTTCTGGAAGGAGAACACAAGCGAAAAGATGAAACAGTGTTCCCTGTGGAGGTTAACGCCAAATACGTTTCCGAAGGTTCCGAACATTACATCGTCGTTGCGGCACGCGATATAACCGAAAGGCTTAAAACGGAGCGTGAGCTAAGACAACTTACCAACGCAATAGACCAGTCAGACCGTATGGTGGTTATAACTGACAGAGACGGTGTTATTGAATATGTAAACCCCGCAGTTACAAAAAACTCCCTTTACTCACAGGAAGAACTTATCGGCAAAAGCACACGGATTTTCAAATCAGGCGAACATGACCACGACATGTACAAAGACCTGTGGGACACGATTCTTATGGGGGAAACATGGAGTAGCCGGATTATAAACAGGCGCAAAAATGGTGAACTCTATTACGAGGGAATCACCATCTCCCCTGTTAAAAATGATAAAGACGTGATTACCAATTTCGTTGCGGTAAAAAGTGACATCACCGACAGGATACTGGCAGAAGAAGAACTGAAAAACGCAAGAGCCATGGCCGAAGAGGCGGCACTGGCGGCGGAAAAAGCGAACACGGCTAAAAGTGACTTTTTAGCGCATATGAGCCATGAGCTTCGCACACCGTTAAATGGCATTTTAGGGCTTGCGGAGATCACCCTTAAATCCCCGCTCGACGAAGAACAATACAAGCATCTGGAGATGATCCGGCATTCGGGCAAAAAGCTGTTAAACCTTGTAAACGACATTCTGGATCTTGCCAGAGTTGAAGCGGGCAAAGTTGAGATATTAAACCTGGAATTTGACTTAAGGGAGACCATCGGAAGAATTTCAGAACATTTTTCTATCACGGCTGAAGTTAAAGGAATCAAATTTTCATCTTACATCGCCGAGGATATTCCTGAGGCGGTAATTGGAGATCAAGACAAAATATGGCAGATCATAATAAACCTGATTGGTAACGCTATAAAGTTCACAAAAAAGGGAAGCGTGACCATTGGAATTACCGTAGCCAATAGGGTAGACGACTTAACAACCATTCATTTTTGTGTACAAGACACCGGTATCGGAATCGCAAAAGAGCGGCAAAGTAAAATATTTGAACGATTCACGCAGGAAGACAGCTCTATAACAAAAGTATACGGCGGAGCCGGCCTTGGAACCACGATTTCCAAACAGCTGGTACAAATAATGGGTGGGAGCATCTGGTTTGAAAGCGAGCCTGGCAAGGGAAGCGCGTTTCACTTTACTATTCCATTTGAAACATCCAAATTAAAAGTGCCAGACATGGCTGGTGAAGGTTCATCGGCTGAAGATGATTTGCCATTTCAATATAAAGGTCCACTTAACATTCTCCTGGCAGAAGACAACATAATTAACCAGGAGGTGGCCTCTTCAGCACTGCGTCTTTTAGGACACACTGTGACCGTGGCCCAATCTGGCAGGGAAGCGGTGGAACTATGGGAGAAAGGTGGAAGTGACCTTATCCTCATGGATGTTGAAATGCCGGATATGGATGGTTTTGAGGCGACAAAGCTTATAAGAGAGAGAGAAAAAGATGCCCGTATACCTATCATAGCCATGACCGCGCGTGTCATGCGTGGAGACAGAGACGAGTGTATTGCCGCTGGCATGGATGAGCATATCCCGAAACCTATCACCGTTGAGTCTCTGCGTACGGCAATAAACAAAACACTAAAAGCATCCAACAAGGTGAAAGTTACAGACGAGGAAAAACTACCAAACTCAAAGGATGAAACCACAGGCGAGGAGAAACCGGTAGACTTAAATAGTGACGATGACAGCCTGTATGACTTAAGCGCGATAACCCAGATAATGGAAGGCGATAAGGCACAAGTAGATATGCTCATGGAAAAATTCGTTCAGGTTAACAACGCCACACTGTCTGATCTGGATGGCGCGATAAAATCAGGCGATGTAGATAAAATCCGGTTTTTCGCTCACGCCATCAAGGGATCCTCGATGCAAATCATGGCAAACAGAACGGCCAAAATTGCGTCTTTAATTGAGATTCTTGCCAACTTAAACCAGTTAGAACAAATACCTGAAAAATTCAAGGCTCTTACAAAAGAATATACAGCCCTGACGCAAAAGCTTAAAGCCGATATAGACGCCGCAAACCAGTAACGCAAACCGGCAAAGTGCAAACTGCAATTACCACAATTGATTAAGTGTCATCCTGAGGAGCCTTCAGGCGACGAAGGATCTCATATGCCGAGATCCTTAGCGGAGCCTGCCCTGAGCGAACAAACTGTAAAGGTTTTTAAAGACCTGAAGCCCCCCTTCTATTGCGCCCCTTCCCGTGCTAGAATCATTCCAAGTTAATTGGCGACATTCAATCGGAGGAGCCGATGAAACAAGCTTTGATATTGGCTCTGATTGTGAGCGTTATAATGTTGAGCATGACAGATGTTGTAAATGGCGAACCGCAAACAACCGAGAAAGCGATATTTGCCGGCGGTTGCTTCTGGTGTATGGAACCTCCCTACGACAAGCTTGACGGGGTGATATCCACAACCTCAGGTTATACCGGCGGACATAAGAAAAACCCCACCTATCGGGAAGTCTCGTCTGGAACAACAGGCCACACCGAAGCGATAGAAGTGGTTTATGATCCTCAAAAAGTCAGCTACACCAAACTGCTTGAAGTTTTTTGGCGCAATATAGACCCGACGACCAAAAACAGGCAATTCTGCGACCATGGCTCGCAATATCGCTCCGGCATATTTTATCTCAACGAAGAGCAAAAAAGGCTGGCCGAAGAGTCCGAAGCAACTATAAACAGAACGAAACCGTTTAAGGAACCGGTCGTAACGGAAATCACCGCCGCAAGAACGTTCTACCCGGCAGAAGATTACCATCAGGACTACTACAGGAAAAACCCGATACGCTACAAGTATTACCGCTACAACTGTGGCCGCGACCAGCGTTTAAAGGAACTATGGGGGGATAACCTGCATGAATAGGCGAACTTTTATTATTGGCGCACTGGCTCTGCTTATCTATCCTGTAACGGCTATTAAGGCACTCGCGGCAAATGGAAAACAGGCAATGACAGAAAAAATAAAAAAGACCAAAAACGAGTGGCGAAAAATATTAACGCCGGAACAATTCAACGTTCTGCGTCAGGAGGGTACTGAGCGGGCATTTACAAGCCCTTTGAACAAGGAGCATCGCAAAGGAACATATATATGCGCAGGGTGCGAGCTTGAGCTTTTCACCTCCGAGATGAAATATGACAGCGGCACAGGCTGGCCAAGTTTTTTCACTTTCATTGAAGGACGCATCGAAACCAAAACCGATTACAAGCTTATATATCCGCGCACTGAATATCATTGCATACGTTGTGGAGGCCATCAGGGGCACGTATTCAATGATGGCCCGGAACCGACCGGCAAACGTTATTGCAATAACGGCGTGGCCTTAAAATTTACATCTGCCTCTTAATTGAGCGTCTTTGCTTGTTGCCGCCACCAAACGGTTTTTGAAGGTTTCTTTAACTGTCTGTATCTTAACAAGTTTTAGTATGCATCACTTATATTCATATTATCTTGAATATTTATGTTACACTACCCGTTTTTCGTAATTCAGAGACAAGGCAAATGGAACCGAGAACAGACATAAGAAACATCTGCGTAATAGCCCACGTTGACCACGGGAAAACCACTTTAGTCGACGCCCTTTTTAAACAGGCGGGGCTTTTCCGCGATAACGAGGCGGTGGCCGAGCGAGTGATGGATGACAACGATCTTGAAAGAGAGCGCGGCATAACCATCTTCTCCAAAAACGCATCTGTTACATGGAACGGCGTAAAAATAAATATTGTCGATACGCCGGGCCATTCTGATTTCGGCGGCGAGGTTCAGAGAGTTATGAAAATGGTAGACGGCGCCCTGCTTTTGGTAGACGCCGTAGACGGCCCCATGCCGCAAACCAAATACGTTTTAAAAAACGCCCTTCAAATCGGCCTTGCCCCGCTTGTGGTCATCAACAAGATTGACCGGCCCGACGCACGGCCAGACTGGGTGCTAGACCAGGTGTTTGATCTATTCTCAGCCTTGGGCGCCAATGACGACCAGCTCGATTTCCACACGGTATACACCTCCGCCAAAAACGGGATAGCAACGCTTGACCACACTGTGCAGGGAACATCCATGGCACCGCTTTTAGACACCATACTCAGTGGCGTTAAACCCCCGGTTGTTGATATGAACGCACCATTCCGTATGCTGGCCACATCTGTTGAATACGATAACTTTTTGGGCCGAATAGCCGTTGGAAAAATTGATAGAGGAAAAGTTACCGCAGGCCAGCAACTTGCCAGGATAGATCGCGAAGGCAACATAACCTTTACGAAAATCCAGAAACTGTTTTTGTATGAAGGGGTTAACAGGCAAGAAGTCTCAGAAGCCTCCGCAGGCGATATTGTGCTTATAGCGGCAGGTTTTAAAGAGCTTGATATCGGCGAAACCGTTGCCGACAAGGAGATGCCGGAAGCGCTACCCACCATTGAAATAGACGAGCCCACGATCTCGATGAATTTTTCAATTAACACGTCCCCGCTGGTAGGCAAGTCAGGAGACAAGCTTACAGGACGCCATATAGAAGACAGGCTCCAGCAGGAGCTTCGCTCCAACCTCGCGCTAAAAGTCGAGCGGAATGAAAGCGGCGAAGCGTTCAAGGTTTCGGGCCGTGGCGAGTTGCACCTCTCTATTCTTATAGAAACCATGCGCAGGGAAGGATATGAGCTTTCAGTATCAAGACCGCAAATCATCATCCGCGAGATTGACGGCGTAAAGATGGAACCTGAAGAATTTGTCGTGGTAGACGTTGACGAGGCCTACTCCGGCAAGGTTATAGAACGCTTCGGGCCGCGTAAAGGCGAGATGAAAAACATGGCAAACATGGAAAAAGGAAGGGTTCGCCTGGAGTTCACCATTCCCGCACGCGGGCTGATCGGCATGCATTCAGAGCTTCTTACGGAGACGCGTGGCTCTGCCGTGGTTACTCACTCGTTCCATCGTTTCATACCTTGGTCGGGGCCTATTGAAGGCCGCAGAACAGGCTCGCTCATAAGCCAGGACAAGGGAAACGCCACAGCTTACGCTATAGACAAGCTCTCCGACCGTGGCGAATTTTTCATAAAACCCGGCGCGGAAGTGTATGAAGGAATGGTTATAGGCGAATGTAGCAGAAGTAGCGACCTGGTTGTAAACGTGACAAAGGGTAAAAAGCTTACAAACGTTCGTGCCGCATCGGCTGACGACACGATAAAACTCACGCCACCTCGCCTCATGTCGCTTGAGCAAACGCTGGAATATTTGGCAGATGACGAACTGGCAGAAGTAACTCCGGGCTCCGCCAGAATTCGTGAAAAGTTTTTAAACGAGGAAGACCGCAAAAAAGCGCGTAAAAGAGCCGGGGCCGCCTGACGGGCGAGAGCTTGTTATGGTGCAGGACAAATGGTGCGTATATATCCTGCTATGTGCCGATAAAAGCCTCTACTGTGGAGCCACCAACAACCTTGCCAGGCGAATAGCCCAACATAACAAGGGGCAGGCTTCCCGCTATACAAGGGCAAGGCTTCCGGTTACGCTTGCAGTAAGCTCTGCCCCCATGGCAAAAGGGGACGCACTTTCTTTAGAGGCGAGAGTTAAAAAACTTAGCAAAAACGAGAAAATATCGGCTATAAAAAACGCTAAATAATCAGTAGCCCAGTTATCGTTATATCCGTATAGTGTTTTGTATGTTACGACTTGAAAATATATCCAAACTTTTCGCAGGCTCACCTGTTTTTACAGAAGTCTCGCTCCATGTAAGGGCCGGCCAGCGGATAGGCCTTGTTGGCGATAACGGTGCAGGAAAAAGTACACTGCTGAAAATCATGACGGGCGCCATTGTGCCAGACGAAGGCAGGCGCATCATATCAAGCGATACCCGCGTTGGGTTATTAGAGCAGGAAACCGGCGGAAGCGACAAAATCTCGATCCTTGAGAGCGTGGTCGCGGGCGCCACGCATATAAAAGCATTGCAGTCTAAAATGGACAAGATGTCGGATAAACTCCATGAAGCGGAACGCCTGGGTGACAATAAGTTTGTAGAACGTCTTGCAGAATCGTTCGCGGAGGCTCAGGAGAAGTTTAACGACGCAGGCGGTTATGCTCTTGAAGGAAAAGCGCGGGGCATACTGGCGGGGCTGAGCTTTAACCCCAACGAGTTGGACCGCCCGGTAGATTCTTTTTCAGGTGGTTGGCGTATGCGTATGCAGTTGGCACGCCTTCTCTTGTTCCACCCTGAAGTTCTATTGCTGGATGAGCCTACGAACCACCTGGACCTGGAATCCTCCATATGGCTTGAACGTTTTTTAAGCAGTTATGACGGCGCATTGGTAATAATCAGCCATGACCGCTATTTTCTGAACCGCATGGTAAATGCCATTGCGGAGATTGAACATGGCAAGCTGACGCTCTACCCTTTTCCATACGACAAATACGTGGTTGAAAAGAAAAGACGTGAGGAACAGCTGGAGGCATCCGCCACCCGCCAGCAAAAAGATATTGAACGTCAGGAACGTTTTATTGAACGGTTCCGCGCAAAAAACACAAAAGCCACACTGGTGCAAAGCCGCGTGAAGGCATTAGCTAAAATAGAGAGGATAGAAACGACAAAGGGCACATCCTCGATAGGTTTCAGGTTTGAGGAAACAGGCCGCATAGGAGCTATCCCTGTTGAGGTGTTAAAAGCCCGTGTGGCTTATGGTGAAAAGGTTGTTTATGATTCCCTCAATTTTGCCATGCGCAGAGGCGACCGCATCGCGCTGGTTGGCCCTAACGGCGCTGGCAAGTCTACTTTAATAAAACTGTTGTCAGGCGGTATCACGCCTAAAGATGGCACTGTAAGAATATCTGCAAGCGTTGCTATGCGTTATTTTGCACAGCATCAGATAGAATCGCTGAACCCCAACAAAACTGTTTTAGATGAGTTAACCTCCGCCATTCCGTTTGATAAAATATCAAGGGCACGTGGAACCCTGGGCGCTTTTCTGTTTCGTAACGACGACGTCGATAAAAAAATAGAGGTTTTATCCGGAGGCGAAAAAAGCCGTGTGGCACTTGCCAAAATAGCCTTAAACCCGACTAACCTGCTCCTGCTCGACGAGCCTACGAACCACCTTGACCTTAAAAGCCGACAGGCGCTTGAAAAATCGTTGGCTAATTACGGAGGATGCATCATCTTTATCTCGCATGACCGCGCTTTTATAGATGCCGTGGCCAACAAGATTATCCATATAGAAAATGGTAAGTTTACAGAGTTTTTAGGCGACTGGGACTATTACGAAAAAAATCGCGCCAAACGGCTTGCCCCATCTGCCGGTTCTTCACCTGCGCCAGATAATTTAAAAAAACCTGCCGGTAAAAAATCGAAAAAGGAGAGCAGGCAGGAAGCGGCAAGACAGCGCAAAGCAATAAGCGACGCCGTTGGGCCGTTAAAAAAGGAGCTCAAATTAATTGAGGCTAAAATAGCCGAAAACGAAAACCGCATCGCAATTATAGAGCAAGAGCTGGCCGACCCTGAAACCCATAACAAGCCTGCCCTGGTTTCGGACCTATCCCAAAAATTGCAGACAATAAAAAGTAAAAATGGCAAACTTTTATCACGTTGGGAAATGATATCTGAAAAAATAGAAGCCAAAACTTCCCAACTGGCGCAGTAGCCATTTGTGACAAGACAGATAACTGGAGGCGTGCATGGGCAACGTAATCATTTTAGGGTTAGGCGGTGTAGGGAGTGTTACGGCACACAAAGCGGCACGGTTGCAGAATGTATTTGAGCGGATAACGCTTGCAAGCCGCCGTGTCGAATCGTGCGACGCGGTAAAAAAGTCTATTGGCCGTAGCGACATCGAAACGGCCCAGGTAGACGCAGACGATGTTAGCGCCCTTGCATCCATTATAGAGAAACAAAAACCTGACCTTGTAATAAACACGGCCCTCCCCTATCAGGATTTAACCATAATGGAGGCGTGCCTTAAAACAGGGGTCGATTATCTCGACACCGCAAACTACGAACACCCGGACCGTCCCGGGTTTGAATATAAAGAGCAGTGGGCATATCACGAAAAATTCCGCGATAAAGGAATCATGGCCCTTTTGGGTTGCGGCTTCGACCCCGGCGTGACGAATATTTTTATCGCGCACATGAAAAAACATCATTTCGACGAGATTCGATATGTTGATATTCTCGACGCCAACGGAGGCGACCACGGTTTGCCGTTCGCCACAAACTTTAACCTGGAGATAAACCTGCGGGAGATTACCCAAGAAGGGAAATATTACGAGAGTGGAGAATGGCGAACAACTGCCCCCCTCTCCGTTCATGAGCCGTTTGATTTCCCCGGTGTTGGAGTGCGTGAAAAGTATCTTCTTTATCATGAGGAGATGGAGTCGCTCGTTAAACATTTTCCGGAAATAAAAAGAATCCGTTTCTGGATGACGTTCGGCAAAAGTTATTTAACACATTTGGAAGTTTTACAAAATGTCGGCATGACGCGCATAGACCCTGTAAAAGTGGACGGCACAAATGTTATCCCTCTAAAAGTTTTGCAGGCGGTTATGCCGAACCCGGCTGACCTGGGGGCACGCACAAAGGGTAAAACATGCATCGGCTGTATCGTTGAAGGAAGAAGTGGCGGAGCGGATAAAAAAATGTATGTCTATAACATCTGCGACCATGAAGAAGCGTTCCGTGACGTGGGCTCTCAGGCGATATCATTCACCACTGGCGTCCCTGCAATGATAGGCGCAAAAATGATGCTGGAAAAAAAGTGGCGCGGCAAGGGCGTGTTCAATGTAGAAGAGTTTAACCCAGATCCGTTCATGGCAGACCTTACCGAGTTCGGCTTGCCATGGGAAGAAAAACTGCTGTGACTTTCGACCCGTATGCAGTTCCGTCGCCATCTTATATATGCGATGAAAAAAAACTGCGCGAGAACCTTAACCTCCTTCGCACCGTGCAGGAAAAAGCTGGTTGCAAAATCATCCTCGCGCTAAAAGGCTTTGCGATGTGGAGCGTGTTTCCTGTCGTGCGGGAATATCTTTATGGCGTGGCTGTAAGCTCCGTTAACGAGGCCAAGCTTGGGCGCGAAGAATTCGGGAGAGAAGTCCACTACTACGCACCTGCCATAAAGGATGACGAGATAGAAACCGTTATTCAACTATCAGACCATATCGTCTTAAACTCCCATTCGCAGTTTGAACGTTATCGCGACAAAATTAAAAGTTCGAATAAAAAAGTAAAGGTCGGCCTGCGTATAAACCCCGAATGCTCCGTTGTTACAACAGAAATTTACAACCCCTGCACCCGTTACTCACGCCTTGGCATAACAATAGCCGAGTTAAATAAAATTGATTTAAAAGAGATAACGGGGCTCCACTTCCATGCCCTCTGTGAAAACTCGGCTAACGAGCTCGAAGTGGCTTTACGAGCGGTTGAAAAAAAATTTGGTCATTTAATAAAAGAGATGGAGTGGATAAACTTCGGCGGCGGCCACCATATAACACGCGAAGGATACGATACAGACAAACTCATCTCTCTCATCCTGGGGTTCAAAGAAAAATATGGGGTAGACGTAATTCTTGAACCGGGCGAAGCAATCGCCTTGAACGCAGGTTTTTTGGTTGCGTCCGTGCTGGACATCATCCGCAACGAGATAGACATCGCCATTCTGGATACTTCTGCCTCGGCCCATATGCCAGACGTTCTGGAAATGCCATACAGGCCGGAGATTGTGAACGCAGGAGAACCTGCCATATACCCGCACACATATCGCCTGGCAGGCGGCACATGTTTAGCCGGCGACATCATTGGCGACTACTCTTTTAAAAAACGGCTTAACATAGGTGACAGGCTGGTTTTTACAGACATGCTTCACTACTCCATGGTTAAAAACAACACCTTCAACGGCGTTGAGCTACCGTCTATCGGAATCATTAACGCAGACGGATCTTTCGCCCTCACGCGCGCTTTCGGATACGAAGATTACCGTAACCGATTATCGTGAGATAAATTTTGATGACAATAAATTGTTTACAATCGCTAAAACCACCGTCAGACAGGCGGATTGCGATACACATAACCCTGCCAGCTCAAAGGAGTATTCGTAGCGGCCACCCGTGGTTATTTGACAATGCGATAACAAAACAGAGCCACAACGGCAATCCCGGAGACCTGGCCATTCTCTACGACCATAATAGAAAATTCCTGGCGATCGGCATATACGACCCTTTCTCCCCAATAAGGGTTCGCCTGCTACAACACAGGAAACCTGCCCAAATAGACAGACAATGGTTCCTGTCAAAAATAGAAACAGCGGCAAAAAGACGTAAACCACTTGCCACAACAGGGACTAACGGCTACAGGCTGGTTCATGGAGAAAACGATGGCCTGCCAGGGTTGGTGGCAGATTTCTATGCCGAGGCGCTTGTCGTAAAAATCTATACGCCGGCATGGGTTCCGCATTTGGCTAACATAGTGCCAGCCATGACAGAGGCTTTACCTTCCAAGAGAATAGTATTGCGAATGAGCCGCAGTTGCTGTGCGCGGCCAGAATTTTTATATGGCCTTGAAGACGGGCAATCATTATTAGGCCCCCCTCTTGAGACAACCGTCATTTTTAAAGAAAACGGGCTCCTTTTTGAAGCCGATCTTGTAAAGGGACAGAAAACAGGATTTTTTCTCGATCAGCGTGAAAACCGGGCGCGTGTAGAAAAACTATCCAGCGGAAAAAATGTTTTGAACGTTTTTTCATATACAGGTGGTTTTACGCTTTATGCCGCTCGTGGCGGAGCAAGCTCTGTAACCAGCCTGGATATTTCCAGAACCGCAATAGCAGGATTAAAAAGAAACATAAAGCTCAACTTAAGCAATGAGCGTATCGCCAACTGCCAGTATGAATATATTACCGAAGACGCTTTTCGCGCCATGGAACAACTGGCCCGCACCGACAGAAAATATGGGATGGTTATCATAGACCCTCCTGCATTCGCCAAAAAACGAGAAGAAGTAACAGACGCTCTAAAAGCATATTCAAAACTTGTAACACTTGGGCTAAGGCTATTACGCAAAGGCGGAGTGTTGGTGATGGCTTCATGTTCCGCCCGTGTAAAGCCGGACGAATTTTTCAGGATGGTGTTTACGACTGCCGAAAACGGAGGCAGACGGCTGATTGAGACAGAACGCTCAGAACATGCGCTGGATCATCCGATAAGCTTTCCTGAAGGGGCTTATTTAAAATGTTTGTTTGCGAGGGGATAATTTAAAGAACTGCTCTTATCACCAGGCTCCGTTAGGGTCGCGCAGTATCGTTGAAGTCGAGTTATTGTTGTTAGATAACCTGTGCAGGGAAACGCTTCCGTGGCAACCGGTGGTGGAACATCCGGCTATTGTGCCGTTACCGCACGCCGAACCTGCGCCATTCGTCATAGCTCCGCCAAACGCCCAGTGGCACGAAGTACACACGTTCAAACTTCCGCCTGCGTCTATATTGTTACCGTTGATATGGTCACGCAGAAGGCTTTTACGTTTGGAGCCGTGCGGTTCATGACAGTCTGTACAGGAGAGAACATAGTTAATGCCGGCCATTCTGTCTTCCATGCTGTATGGCGGCAATATCCACGTCTCATATCCACGCCCCTGCGGCTTGTTATAGAACGCATTTCCAGGGTCAAGATCGCTACTTAAAATGCTTTTACATGGCACACTAGGGTCGCACGTGGTTTCGCACACAAAGCTTGATACGCCGGCTAAATTAAACCCGTGCGGTTCGGCCTGCATCGGTATGTAGTAACGCGCCCCGGCCGTTGGATAATAAGAACCCCAGTAGATCGGGTTTTTACTGCCAACCACGTTCTGGTGACAATCAAGACAGAACGTTAGGAAATCCGGCAAGGCATCGCCATCCGGTTGATACCCCACACCCGGCCCTGGCCCGCCAAAAGGAGGCTGATATACGGGTGGCTGATCTTTGGGCAGGTTGTCTACCACTTCATATGCATAACCACGGTCAACATTAAACTGCCATCCGCCTGTGCCACGTGCGTCTGTTCTAAACGAGGCGATCCGTTTGAGCAGGGCGTTCAGTTTTTCTTCTTCGTCGTCACCCCACAATTCGCCCGGCGCGTAGTTTAGCCCCCACGCGGCAGGTGGCCAGTCCGGGCTTACACCTGGCAGAGTCAAAGGTGTGGGCGACCCGGCTCCGGAAGCAAAATCAGCCCATGAACCGGAAGCCAAGTGCGGGTTGTGACATGTCGTACACTCCACCTTGTATGGAATCGTCACGCCATAAGTATCTGCAATCACCTTCTGTTCAGAATCTTTAACAGGGTGATGATACGTCTCCTCGAACGCCGCCTTTATAGAAGTCAGGTCAGGCTCGGTAGCTTCGCCGGTCTTCATATATTTGTTATATGTCGTAATGTCCTTGTTCTGCACAGGGTCACCGTCATGACAGGTATAACAAAGGTCTTCTGCGTCGTCTGGGTCTCGCCCGTTAACGTTCGGCCATCCGGCGGGCCAATTAAGCGCTATTGTGTTGGCGCTATCGGCTATATCCGTTAACTCCACCAATTGTTTCGGAAACGGAACGTTAGACGGCACCCAGCCATCAGGAATCGTTGCGTAGGAACTGCTGTAAGTATGCGCATGCGGACTGTGACAGTTTACACACGTCCCCTGTTTGGTTGAATCCATCGCAGGGTATGACGTACCGTACTGGCCACCGGGCCATTGCAGGTTGCGGGTGTAGTGAACAGATTTTTTATATTTTGTCGGCCCCTGAAAACTGAACCCGGCCGGAGTATCGTTGTCTATTCCATTTGCGTCAGGATCGGCGTCCGTATGGCAGTTGCCGCAAAAATCGACCTTGCCTGCCTTGGTTGAATAGTCGGTAAAAGTCTGCGGCCACGGCAACATAGGCATGCTTGTCCAGTCGTGACAATGGGAACATTCGCCACGCGGAACAGATGCGTATGCCGCGTCTATGTGCGCCCTCGATACGCCGCTCACACCATCGGTATTGGGATAGTAGGCACGATCAGGATATGTCACGTCCACGCCACCATGTTCGGAAGCCGCAAAAGTGCCGCCGGCTCGCAAAGTAGTAAACCATGCGGTAACGCTTTTCGTCGCGTCCATGGTCAGGTTACATGTGCCTGTGCCGGAACAGTCGCCTGTCCAGCCTGAGAACTGATAACCAGGTGAAGGCGTACCCGTGAGCGCAATGGCCGTATTGTTGTCAAACGATTCGGAGCATGTGCCGGTAGAACAGCTAATGGTTCCGGGGCTGGAGGTTATCGTGCCGGCGGAAGAAACGGTTACGTCCAGTTGATATTTTATTATGGAGAACGTGGCAGTCACGCTTTTTGCCGATAACATGGGAACAACGCAGGCTCCGGTTCCCGCACAAGCGCCGCTCCATGAGGAGAGCTGATAACCGGATGAAGGCGTTGCCGTAAGGGTGACGTTCATCCCCTGGTTAAACGATTCGGAGCATGTGCCACTGCTACAGTTTATAGAACCTGGTAACGACGTCACAGCGCCTGAACCTGTGACGGAAACATCCAGTTGATGCAATGTCCCGGAAAGAGCGAATGTCGCTGTTACATTTTTTCCGACGTTCATAGTAAGACTACATGTTCCCGTGCCGGAACATGCCCCACTCCAACCGGTGAACACATAACCCGAACCTGAAGTCGGCGTGGCGGTTAAAACAACCGCGTCGTTTAGCGAGAAAGCCTCGGTACATTTCGTGCCGGGGGCAGACGTTACAGCGCCTGAACCTGTAACGGATACACCCAGTTGATATGGAGCGAATTCGAACGCGCCCACATCACACGTGGCGGTTGCGTCCAGATCGCCGTCCAGCGGCCTTGCGTTACCGCGCTGGTCGACATTGCTTATCGGCGACGCTGAACAGGTTGTGTTGTCACCTTTATCAATAGCCGGGCTTCCCGCCTGCAAGGAATGCGTTTGCGTGGAACCGCCATTATTGCTCAAGGCGTTTAGTAGCGGGTTGATGTTTACCTGATCGCCAGTCCCGACGAAGTTACACGTGTTCTGATCTTCTATGTTATAGCCGCCGGAAAGTCTCGTCCCGCCTGAACAGTTTGAAGCCCCGTTGTTAGCCATGATCGAGTTTGTGACCGTGCATGTGCCGTAAATATTATAAGCTCCACCGGATGTGGCCGAGTTGCCGTAACGCTTTTGGCCGACGTCATGGAAACCACGCAACCTCCCGACCCTGAGCAAGCGCCAGACCAGCCTGCAAACTGTTGCCCAACACTTGGCGATGGCGTTAACGTTACGCTTGTACCAGAGTAATAGTTGGCCGAACATGTTCCAGGACAGCTTATACCTGCGGGGGATGAAGATAGAGAACCCAGGCCAACCACACCCGTTGTAAGGGCATATTGCGGTAACGTACTGAATGTAGCGGTAACACTTTGGGCAGATGTCATGGAAACCACGCACGTCCCCGTTCCGGAACATCCCGCGCCCGTCCAGCCGTCGAACTGCTGGTTCGTACCCGGTGTTGCGGTAAGGGTGACGGACGCGCCATGGTCGAAGTTTGCATTACATGTGCCTGTGGTACAGCTTATTCCGGCAGGAGAGGAAGCAACCGTTCCTGCCGTCCCGGCCATGGTCACGCTTAACTGGCGTTGAGTCACACTGAATGTGGCTGTAACAGATTTAGCCGCGTCCATCGTAACTACGCATGTCCCGGTTCCGGAACATCCCGCGCCTGACCAGCCGTCGAACACCTGGTTCGCATCCGGAGTGGCGGTAAGAGTTACTACGGTTGCATCGTCAAACAGCTCGTTACATGTTCCGGTTGTACAGTTTATTGTTCCCGGGCTCGAAGCAACCGCGCCGGTTCCGGCCCCGGCCAGTGTGACATCGAGTTGATATTGAAGGACGCTGAACGTGGCGGTAACTGATTTTGCGGCACTCATTGTAACCGCGCATGTCCCCGTTCCGGAACATCCCGCGCCTGTCCAGCCGTCGAACTGGTACCCTGCGTCAGGCATAGCGGTTAGGGTTACGACCGCACCTGTGTTAAACGATTCGCTACACGTTCCGGTTGTACAGTTTATTGTTCCGGGGCTGGAAGTAACCGTTCCGGCGGAGCCGCTTATAGTAACGTCCAACTGGAATGTGGAGGGGGGAATTTCATCCGCCCCCATGTCGTTATTTGTCCTGCTGTCGCCGTCTATATCGTCTGTAACCGCTGAGGCTGGGTCCGCCGTGTTGATAATTTCTACGGCATCGGATTTTATATGAAAATCACCGGCGGTGGTAGGGTTGCCATAAGAAGCAGACGCCGTCGTGACAAATACCGTTCCTGTTATAGCCGTTACGTTATTGGCACCCGTATACCCTGAGCCGCTCTTCACGGCGGAGTAATTAATTGTCGCAGTAGCATCGTCTCTTATGTCAGACGTGTTAGCGTTAGCCGCGCTGTTCCCCCACAGAAGAGCGCCGTTAAAAGTAGCTGTGGCTCCAGACCTGACATAAGCCCCCCCTCCTCTCCTGTTGGCCCAGTTGCCTGAGAACGTAGTGTGATATACGTTTGCCGTCGCGCCCGACACATAAAGACCGCCACCGGAACTCCAGTAGTTGTTGCCAGTGCTGTTACCGCTGATGATAGAGTTGGTAATGGTTACCGTTCCTACCGGTACGTTGATGCCGGCGCCATTGCCAACGCCACTGGTACGGTTACCCTGAACATAACATTTGGAAAGGGTAACGGATGGTGCCGTACCAGCCAGAAGGATTCCGCCGCCGCCTCTATTCACTCCGGAAGTATTGTTGCTAATGGAGCCGCCGGTGATAGACAAGGAGGCGTTGATGGCATAGATTCCGCCGCCATAAGCGCTTGAACCTGCGGTGTTGTTGAGTATGGTCGTGTTGGAAATGATAACCGTGTTTGTAATGCCGGTAATATAAAGCCCAGCCCCGCCGCTTGGAAGCGAGTTATACTGAATGTTGCTACCGGTAATAGTGAGAACGCCACTGGTAGAGCCTGTGTAATATATACCGCCGCCATAGCCTGAGTTTACGCCGGTCGTGTTTCCATCTGCGGAGTTGGCGCCGCCGATAGTGGAGTTGGTGATAGTCGCGCCACCTGCGGCACCCTTGATATACATCCCGGGGCCGCTACGGTTCTCCGCATGGTTGGCCCTGATAGTTACGCCATTAAAAAACGGCGCGGAGTTGATGATATAAACACCGGCGCCACCGTCGGTTCCATTGTTTGCGTAGTTACCCTGAATTATGGAATTCTGAATGGTCGGCGTGGCACCTGAAATATAGATACCCCTGGTAGCAGAACTCGCCCCCTGGTTATCAATCGTAAAACCGTCGAGTATGGCGCTGGAAGTTTCGCTGGCGCTGAAGTTGACCACGGGAGAGTTGCCCCCACTCCCCTGAATAGTAGTAACGCCCGCGCCGTTGACCGAAAGAACCGTAACATTTTTACCGCCATAGTTTATGTTCTCACTATAGGTACCGGACGACACAAGAATGGTGTCGCCCGAACTGGCGGCGTTAATACCGGCCTGAATGGTGGTATGGTCACAACCTGAGCTACAAACGGTAACGGTAGCGGCCACAGCGGCGTTGGGCGCAACGACGCCCGCGGCAATAATAGAAAAAAAGCTTGTAACAGCAAAAACAGCGCCACGCCATAAAGACATAAATTATTCTCCGTTATTTCCTACAGGAACGCAGTCTCCAAAAGCAGGGCACGTCGCCGACGTATTGTTAACCTGCTCACTACCAGCCAAAATTTCAGTTCCGTTCATCATCCATATAGAGATGGAGCCGGAATCGCCACTCCACATGACATCCGACTTGCCGTCGCCGTTGAAGTCACCAGTCGACTTTATTTTCCAGGGTGCGTCGGTACCAAAATGAATCGAGGTGTAATCGCTCTCGATCATGACATCGACACCGTTCATGAACCAGATGTATGTATGACCGGAATTTGAATCTCTCCACAGAATGTCAGACCTGCCGTCGCCGTTAAAATCGCCAACAGCTTTTATCGACCATGTTGAGGCTCCGCCATCTGCGTATATGGAGGTCAGACCGCTGTCGTCCATCACATTTACGCCGTCCATAAACCATATTGAAGTAAGCCCTGTCCCGCTGTGGCGCCACAGGATATCCGATTTGCCGTCGCCGTCGAAATCTCCAATACCGGCTATGCCCCATGTAGACACAGGAGCGGAAGCCGATGTCTCGGCACTTTCGTTCATAACCTCAAAACCGTTCATAAACCATATCGATGTCTGGCCGCTCGTATTGTCACGCCACAGGATGTCTGCCATGCCATCACCGTTAAAATCTCCCGTACCGGCAATATCAAGATCGCTATCCGGTGCAACCTGCAATGTGGTGAGGTCACTACTTCCAATCACGGTTACGCCGTTCATAAACCATATCGATGTCTGGCCACTTGTTTTGTCACGCCACAGGATGTCTGCCATGCCGTCGCCGTTAAAATCGTCAAACCCTTTAATTTGCCACCCGGAAAGATCACCGGCACTCACAGATGTCTCGCCGTCGCTTAAAATGCTTGCGCCGTTCATCATCCATACCGATGTCTGGCCGTTGCTTGAATTTCTGAAGACGATATCGGAGGCACTGTCACCATTGAAATCCATAACCGCCGGACGCCACGCGACCACAAGGTCAAACTCGCCTGTAACAGTTACATCAGAGGAGGCAATCTCTATTTTGAAAGTTCCGGAGGATGGGGCAATCCATGTAAGGCTGGCACCTGAACTGTGCGCTAAAAGTATGACACCATCGGCTGAATAGACTTTCACATATGCGCCCTTTAAGCCGCTGGCCCTGATAACATATTTTGCTCTCGCCTCAGCGCGAAAGCCATATGAGTCTGTTCCGCCAGCGCTTTTGATAGTTCCGGAAACAGAGGAGCCAGCGCCTATAGTAGAAGAGACGGAACCTGTGCCATTACCGGTTTTCGTTGCATCGCCCGCAGAGCTTGCGGTTTTGAATGTGTATACGCCACTGACAGACGCGATATCGCCTTCCGTAACGGAAACGATGCGTAAAGGCGGAGCCGCCCATTCCGTGGTCTCCGCAAACTCTATACTATAGTCGTCAGGGGATAACCCTGAGACAGTGTCACCACCCGCATGCCACTGCCCACCGTTATGCGCCACTTGCCACCTGCGAAAAGAGCGCTATCCGGAGTTATGTCAGCCGTAACTCCACCTGCCCACTCAACCTTGGACATACTGCCAAAATCTGATTTTCCGCCAAGCTTCCCCATGCCGGAACCTGCGGTGTAAACATCGCCATTGCTCCTTAGCATCACAGAGTGCATCAGGTTGCTTATCACATATACTTTTTCACCCGTACTGGGAACGTCTATAGTTTTTACTTCACGAACCAGTCTGTCGCTCCATTTTGATAACGGAACGGGAGCCAAATCGAAGCTGTTTTTCGCGGTTGAACTCCCGTGCATTCTGGCACCCCACACCCATGCAGAGCCATCGGCCTTTAACGCATATGAGTGGTAATCGCCAACCGCCACCTCGGCCACGCCAGAGATGCTGACAGAAACGGGGGAGAGAGCCTTCTTCATGCCACCTGCGCCAAGCTGTCCTTGCGAATTATCACCCCACGCTATAACGCTTCCATCGTTTCGCAAAGCCACCGTGTGGTTAAGCCCTGCGGCTATAAACACTATGCCGGAGGCACCATGCACCATAACCGGAACATTGCTGTTAGCCGTTGTTCCGTTACCTAACTGGCCCAGGTCGTTAGCGCCCCACGCCCAAACAGTTCCGTTGGAAAGAAGAGCCACTGTGTGTTGGGCTCCTGCGGAAACCGCCACGATACCGGAAAGGCCGGAAACAGAAACCGGAAAATTGCGGTTCGTGTTGCTTCCGTCGCCTAGCTGACCTGCGTTGTTTGAGCCCCACGCACGAAGGGTTCCATCGTTTTTGATTACCACGCTGTGGCTAAAACCTGCGGCGATTCTGGGAAGTTCGACTGCGGTGGATGCAGAGGGGAATGTAATGGGTGCCAAAACCGTTGTCGCGATAACAGGCAACAGAAATGCGTTGAAAGAGAACCTACGCGCGAATGCGAGCAGTTCTACGATACTTTCATGAATCACTTAAGCTAATTCCCCTTGAAGAGCGCCCGGAAAACCCGCCAAAAATAAAAATCTCTCCTACTTTAAATATGCAATCACTATGCCAAGCATAACAACGAAAAGATATTGTTTTATTTGAAGTTATAATAACGCAGGATATTGACTTTACGGCCTGTTCCAAGATATAGGAAACAGAAAAGGAAGAATTCCCAAATCAGAGAAAACCCACGATAACTAATTTAAAAAGAAAGGCTTTGATTAGTTTTAATGATACTGAGATGTAAGATTTAATGGCATTTTTTTATGTGGCAAGCACACTCTCCACAGCGCTTAAAAGTTCTTCCTTGTCGAACGGCTTTTTTAACGTTTTCATGGCACCGAACGATGACGCAATATTCAGGAAATCGGAATTTACAACCCGTCCTCCACCAGACATTGCTATTATCTTTACATCCGGAAAATCTTTTTTAAGCTCGGTTATAGCCTCCAGACCATCTTCATTCGGCATAAGTATGTCCGTAATAACCAGGTCTGCCGGTACGTTTTTATATAGATTAACCCCGATCTTGCCATCGGAAGCCTGGGCCACCTCATAACCTGCGCCCTTTAACATCTGACAAACAACATCACGCACCTGCTCATCATCGTCTATCACCAGTATACTTGCCATTTTCAGCTCCTCTTCTTATTTGGTTGATCCAGCACCCGGCGCACAACCTTGCCAAGATCGTTAGGAATAATCGGTTTTAGAAGCAGTTCGGTAACGCCTATCGCTTCCATTTTTTCAGGCGTAATCGTTTTACTAAACCCTGTCATTATAATTACAGGAATGTCTGGCCGGATTGCCAGCATCGCTCTTACCATGGCCTCCCCCGTCATATCCGGCATAGACTGGTCTGTAATGACGAGGTCAAATTTATCGGGTTCTTTCATAAAATGTTCTACAGCCTCAACACTGCTGTCCATCGCCACGGCGTCATATCCAAGACGCTCCAATATCTGCTTTACCAATCGAACTATCGGCTCCTCATCGTCAACAACCAGCACCCGTTCATTGCCATGCGAGGCTAGTATCGCACTCTCAGGTTCATCTTGCGAAGCCAACTCCGTAGTCGGTAAATAGACGTTAAACGTGGCACCTTTTCCAGGCTCGCTTTTAACCGAGATCGCTCCTCCATGAGATGTAACAATTCCATGTACGGCGGCAAGCCCCAGCCCTGTGCCTTCGCCAACTTCCTTGGTTGTAAAGAAAGGCTCAAATATCCGCTCTGCTATTTCATTTTTAATACCAACTCCTGTGTCACTTACAGAAAGTAACACGTAAGGGCCTTCCCGTAGCCCGGCAATAGTTGTGGCAAGGTCGCTATATATTTCGACACCGCCTAGGCTAACCTCCAAAACGCCACTTCTGTCTCGCATTGCATGAAGCGCGTTCGTACACAAGTTCATAACCACCTGATGTATTTGTGTAGGGTCGGCCAATATGGAATCATGTTTTTTATCTATATCCAAACGGACTTCGATATTTGGCGGGATAGAAACCGTTAGCAGGCTTATAGCCTCACTAACAATCGCTTCCATATGGATAGGCTGGAACTCCTGTTCACTTTGTCTACTAAAAGTAAGGATCTGCTGAACCAGTTTTTTTGCTCGGCGTGCGGCCCTGATTACTTCCTCAAGGTTCTCTCTTGAATCGCTACCTTTTGGCAAATCTGCCACAACCATGGTGGAGTAGCCCAGAATGGCAAAAAGGATATTGTTAAAATCATGGGCGATGCCACCAGCCAAAGTGCCTATCGCTTCCATTTTTTGTGTTTCACGGAACTGTTTTTCAAGCATTAGTTCGCGGGTTATATCACGCTTGGCGGCAACGTAACCTGTGATAGTTCCTGAAGGGTCTATGATAGGTGAAATAGTGGCATCTTCCTCATACAATTCACCATTTTTGTGTTTGTTCACAAAATGGCCGTGCCACGTTTTGCCACTCGTAATCGTATTCCACAGTTTTTTGTAAAAAGCTTCGTTATGTTTGCCGCTTTTCAAAACACGCGGATTTTGGCCGATAACCTCTTCCTTGTTATACCCGCTTACGCGCTCAAAAGCGGGGTTGACATATTCTATCTTTCCTTCAGTATCGGTTATAACCACCGTCTCGGCCGCCTGTTCAATGGCTAAATACAAACGGCCCAGTTCTTTTTCCGCCTTTTTGTGTTTTTTCTGCGTTCTTAATGCATTAATACCGTAAGCCACATCGTCTACAAGCTCTAGCAGAAGTGAGATTTCCTGCGTGTCAAAAGCATTGGGTCTATCAGAATAAATGTTAATAGTCCCAACCGCTTCTGAATCAATAATAAGAGGAATTGCGATAGAAGAAGCGTACCCCCTCTTTAAAGCCTCTGCCCGCCATGGAGCAAAAGCAGGATCGCTTAAAATATTCCGCGTCACGTGAGGCTTGGCAGTTCTTATAGCCATCCCCGTGGGCCCTTGTCCAAGCTCGTTATCGGCCCATGTTACATTTAAAGTTTTTAGATAACCGTCTTCAAAACCTGCCTGAGCTACGGGAAGTACGCTTTTTTCTTTATTATGTTCAGTACAACCCACCCATACAAGGCGATATCCGCCTTCGTTTACAATAATTCTGCAAACGTCATCCAAAAGATTTTGTTCATTTTCCGAACGAATAAGAGTTTGGTTGGAATCACTAATCATTCGGAGCATTCTGTTAGTTTTCTTAAGCTCCCCTTCGGCCTGTTTACGTGTCAGTTCCGCCGCAATTCTATCTGCGCTGATGGTTAAGTTTGATATGGCTATATCTTCGTTAACAAGCGGTTTCGTATCCAGCAAAACGACAAGCCCAACTACTTCGCCCGTCTTGTTTTTAACAGGAGCCCCAACATAACTTTCTATTCCCATATCCGCAAGCAGGGCATCCTCAGGAAATTTATCAGCAACTCCGGAGGGATAGCAACAAATGCCGCTTTTGGCAACCTCATGACAAGGCGTGCCAGATAATGAGTATGCAAACAGCTCCGCCCGTTCGCCATTTGCACAAAGCGAAATAACGTTGACAAGCAAAGGGTCGTCCTTGTCGATAACACCAATAAGAGCGTATTTAATGTTAAGTGTTCCTTGCAGATACAAGGTCATCTTGTGAAAAAATTCATCCCCGGTTACCGAAGCTACACCTATAGCGATATTGCGTAACGCCGCCTCAACCCGGTTCCGCTCGGTAATGTTGCGCGTTACACTGAGAAAACCTGCAATCGTGCCGTTTTGGTTCCGTATAATCGTCCCAACCGTTTCACCTAAAAAGACCGACCCGTCTTTGCGTTTATAGTTAACGGTATACGGCTTGAGCTTCTCTTCGGCGCTCAGGTTGTAACGTTCCTCCCCAATTTTTTTGTAAACACCCCAGTTCTCATAGAATACGCCTGTTTCCTTGCCAATAACATCTTGCAAACTGTATCCCGAAATTTTGGTGAACCCTTTATTGGTCATAACAACTTTTCGTTGCGTATCCGTAAGTACTATTGCGTCTGCTACGCCGTTAAAGATAGATTCAAACATGGCCTTCTGACGATTGATTTCGTTTTCATTCGCCTTGCGTTCGGTAATATCGCGTATCGCCGCCGTAAAAAAACGGGTTTTTCCTACTTTTGTTTCTTCAATTCTTAGTTCAATTGGAAAAACGGTTCCGTTCTTATGAAGCCCTTCCATCTCGACTCTACGCCCCAAAACCTTTGCGGTGCCGGGGTTTTTCAAATATCTTTTCATACCGTTAGCGTGGCCGGTTCGATATTTCTCCGGCATTAATATGCTTACATGCCGGTTCTCCAAATCCTCAGGCAAATAACCGAAAATTCTAGCTAATTCCTGATTGACATATTGAATAATTGAACCATCGTCGATGGCTATCACCCCTTCGCCAACTGTTTTGATTATGGCGCTGTTCTTTTGCTGGACTAATTTAAGGCGATCTTCAGCCTGAATACGTTGAATCTTTATTTTCGCCTGAACAAAAGAGAGAAAAGCGAGCATGCTTAAAAGAACTGCAAGTATTTCTCCTGTTCTGCTTTTAAGTGGTATCGTTTCCTGCATCAGAATATCGGCAGGCAAATAAGAGACTATTTTAAAGTGATAAATCTCGTTACTTGTCTCGTTCCCTCCCGGCTTATCCTCATGCGGGATCCCAAGGTTATGGGCGATTGTATTTACAAGGGGATGAATCGTTGCAAAAGTAAAAAGCCCCTTTTGCGTGTAAAATTGCCCCGACGTGTCACTTAAAGAAATGTTGTTCCAGGCTTCAGGAAACGAGGCCTGAAATATTTCGCCTTCCCTGCCTTTAAACATAAAGCCCCACTCAACTTCAGGGCCGGGCCCGATAAGCCAATATCCACCTGAGTTTAAAAACCAAACCTGCCCTTTAACGTTTGAGGTTAAGCTTCTGATGCCATCAAGCAAACGCCCACCCAGAAAGTTGAGAACCAGCACCCCCTTCTGTTTGCCGTCTTCTTGAAAAACCGGGGTGGCAAAACGGATAACCGGTTTCTGCGGTTTTTCTATTTTGCCGTTTTCCACATTAAGGTCAAACGGGGAGATATAAATCTCACCTCCTTTAAGTTTGAGGGCTTCCTTGTAATAATACCTCAGGCTTTTATCCTGAAGGTTTTCACGGGAAACTACATAAGGTTTTCCCTTGTTGTAGTTAACCCGCAAGACCTCTCTGCCTTTCAGGTCGATAAAACGCAACTGGTCATAAATGCCTCTTCTTGATAAAAAGGAGATCCAGTCATCTTCAATATCTTCCAGCACAGGTTTTATTTTTTGGAGTTCGTGATCCTCTGCTAAAAATAAAAGATCAGACGCTAGATGCTGAAAACTACTGTCTATTCTTCCGCTTTGAAAATTAATATGGTGGGTTTCGTCATACTCGGTTGCAAACCGGACAGATTTGGCATCGATATGATAAACAAAACCAAGCATGGCTACCACAAGAATGGAGCCGGGAAGAAAAACAAGCAAGAACCGATTCAGCATAACGAAAAACATTTCCCCTCAGTTTTCGTTGATAGCACCGACCGACACCGGGAAATTGGCAAAACCCACCACACCGCCACTCATTATAATTGTATCACTTTTTGTACAGAATATTGCCGTTATTTAAACAGTGGCGGGAGTGTCCCAATGTTTCCGTTCTGACATAAAGAAAAGAACGGGAATTACCACCAGTGTTAGCGCGGTGGAAGCGCTCATGCCAAAGATCAGCGACCATGCAAGCCCGCTCCACACAGGATCGTTCACTATCACAGCGGCGCCTAAAATAGCTGCGGCGGCGGTTAGCATGATCGGGCGGAAGCGTATGGCGCCGGCTTCTATTATCGCATCTTCTATCGACGCCCCTTCGTTTTTCTTGTCGAGTATAAACTCAAGCAGGACAATCGAATTTCTTACGACGATGCCGGACAACGCGATTATGCCTATCATCGACGTGGCGGAAAGGTATGCCCCTATCAACGCAAACCCCGGCATTATGCCGATCACGGATAAAGGTATGGCGCCCATTATTACAAGCGGAATCATGAACGATCTGAACCGCCCGACCAGGATAAGGTATATAAGCACAACGGCAACCGCCATCGCCGCGCCAAGGTCGCGCATGACATCCCATGTAAGGTCCCATTCACCGTCCCAGACAATGCGATAGCCATCAGGCAACGGGTTTTCCCAAAGATACATTATCATGTCGATAACGGCATAGATTGAACCTCTATCCTCCATTTCACCAAAAACGTATACGACAGGCTCAAGGTTTTTGTGATAGATCGGCAGTTCAACATTGCCGGGGATAATTTTCACCAGCTCCGAGAGTGGAACCACGCTACCTGACGGGCTTCTTATGTACATACGGCTCAAATCTTTCGGTTTTGAACGATAACTTTCAGGGTAGCGCAGGAAAATGCCAACGGGGGTTTTTGTGTCTGTCACATGCATCGTGCTTACCACGGCTCCGTTCACACCCGTGTTAAGCTCACGCACGATATCACTTGTAGATATTCCAAGATATGTGGCCTTCTCCTTATCCACCCTTAGATAGTATTTATTTATCTCCTGTTTTACGGAGCTATCGATATCTGTAACTTTGTCTGTCCCTGCGAATATTTTTTCTACGTCGCTTGCAAGTTCTCGCTGTTTTTTGTAGTCGGGGCCATATATCTCCGCTACGAGCGTAGAACGCACAGGCGGCCCCGGCGGGTCCTCTACCAGTTTTATGTTAGCGTTATATGGCACGCCGATTTCATACAACTTTGCACGAACGGCAAGAACTATATCTTCTGATTTTCTTGTTCGTTTCGACTTGTCTGCAAGGTTAACCCTGATATCGGCCAGATGTTCCTGGTTACGAAACGAACCACCCCGTAACAGACCATTAAAATCTATAACCGAGTTTATCCCCACGAAAGTTTCGTAATCGTTAACCTCAGGAACGGTAGCCAGAAATTTGCCAATTTTCACAGCAAGCTCGCTCGTCTTTTCATAAATGGTTCCGTTAGGCAAATCGATGGTTACGAGAAACGTGTTAGCGTCTGCCTTGGGAAGCATCCGAAAGTTTACAATTTGCATAACGGGAAACGCCGCCGTAACGGCAAAAACCGCCACTACGACTAAAAGAAACCTTGTCCGTTTTTTGGAACTTACAAGCAGGGGATAAACTATAGCCCTGTATCTTTTATATATCGGCCTCTCCTCTAAAGGCAGGTCACCCTTTTCATCATGAACTTTTATCAACCGAAGGCTCGCCCAAGGGGTAACAACAAACGCCACAACGAGTGACACAAGCATGGCAACAGGCACGTTAAATGGTATCGGAGCCATATACGGCCCCATCATGCCTGTGACAAACGCTAACGGAATAAACGCGACTATAACGGTAAGCGTGGCAAGCACCGTGGGAGAGCCTATTTCATGCACCGCCAAAATCGCCGCAGTAACACGATCTTTAGCTCCGGCCTTGTAATGCCTGTATATGTTTTCTACAACAACTATAGCGTCGTCAACCAAAAGGCCAAGAGAGAGAATTAACGCAAACAGCGTGATACGGTTTATCGTTTGCCCGGCCAGGGCTCCAACCCCTAACGTTATAAAAAGTGTTAGAGGAATAGCAATCGCAACGATCATGGCCTCCCTAAAACCCAAGGAGAAAAACAGAAGAGCCACCACCACGACAATCGATATCGCCAAATGAAAGATAAGTTCATTAACCGCATGGTCTGCTTTTTCACCATCGTTGCGGGTTATATGAACGGCGACACCTTTCGGAATAACGCCATTTACCTTAAGGTTATCCACTTTTCGAATTATCTTGCCCGCAATGGTTACGGCGTTTAAACCCTGTTTTTTCGCTATCGCAACCGTTACGGCAGGGCGCACGCTCTTCTCTTTTTCCATAGACGAGGGCCCGAAGCCGATTGTGGTAGTAGAATTTATCTCCT
>JAJRTC010000210.1 GCA_024278445.1 Nitrospirota bacterium | reverse complement strand
CACACCATAAACATTTCCTAAAATAACGTTAGCCGTTTTACGCCCCACCCCTCCCAATGCAACAAGTTCACCCATTGTTGCCGGAACTTTTCCATCATATTTTTTTACGATATCGGCACAACAGCTTTTTATAGACTTAGCCTTGTTCCGGTAAAACCCGGTGGAATGTATCTCTTGCTCCAACTCTTCAAGTGGAGCCCTGGCATAGTCTTGCGCCGTTTTATATTTTTCAAACAGCGGAACAGTAACCTTGTTAACGCGCTCGTCGGTACATTGGGCCGAGAGTATTGTCGCCACGAGAAGCTCCAGCGGGTTTTTATAATCAAGACTGCACCTGGCGTTTTTGTATCTTTTTTTTAAAACGCGGTCAACATTTGCGGCACGTTCTTTAAGGTTGGTCGGCACCTACTTTTTCCTTATAGCAAGTTCGCACGTTACATCGGCCAAGCTCATGCTGTTAAGCACGTCAGCTTTTGCCAGGCCACCCTTTAGCGCCACCATAACACCATATTTCGCATGCCGAAGCCCAGCTATCCTGTGCGCGTCAGGGTTGATAGATAACATAACTCCCGCAGACTTCGCACGGTGCATCAAGTGCCAATCGATATCGAGCCTATGCGGATTTGCGTTTATTTCAATTATCACATTGTTTTTGGCGCAAGCGTCTATCACCTCAAACATGTTAACGGCGCAAGGTTCTCGTGATAGCAAAAGCCTTCCTGTCGGGTGCCCAAGCATGGTTGTGTAAGGATTTTCGACAGCCCTGATTATGCGCGTCGTTATCTTTTTTTCGTCCATCCCTAAACTGGAGTGAACAGACGCGATAACGAAATCAAGAGGTTCCAACACCTCGTCAGGATAGTCGAGCGTTCCATCGCCCAGTATGTCTGATTCTACCCCCTTGAAAATTCGGAACCCGTCAAGCTTGTCGTTGAGTTTGTCAATTTCGTCACCCTGCTTTTTAAGGTCGTCAATCGACAAGCCGCCGGCATACGAGGCGGATCTGCTATGGTCTGAGATACCAAGATATTTAAAGCCCAACTCCTTGCAAGCCCTCGCCATTGTTTCCAAGGTTTCGCGCCCATCGGAATACTTTGTGTGACAATGAAATAGGCCTTCCAAATCGTTATACTCTATAAGGTCAAAAACATTGCAATTGCGGGCAGTTTCTATTTCACCCAAACCTTCACGAAGCTCCGGCGGAATATATGAGAGCCCCAAAGCTTCAAATATGGCTGTTTCATCGTTACAAGGCAGAGGTTTTTTATCTTTAAACAGACCATACTCGTTTATTTTCATACCGCGTGATTCGGCAAAAGTTTTCATGGCACTATTGTGTTCACGGCTTCCTGTAAAGCGATACAACGTGCATGGAAACTCTTTGTCTGCGACAACGCGGAGGTCTGCCTGCAATCCGTTTTCAAACCGTACACTTGTTTTCGCAAGGCTTTGAGCGATCACCTCAACAGCAAAAGGCGCGTTGGCAAAATGTTCCATCACCTCCAAAGGTTTGCTCGACGAAGCGATGATATCGATATCCCTCACAGTTTCCTTGCCCCTGCGAATACTGCCGCCGATCATCGCCCTTTTAACGTCGCCATGCTTTTTTACCCACGCGAGAGCTGTTTCCGCATGTTTTGTAGCTTCAGACAAAAGCCATCGACCGGCAAATTGATGAAAGGTCGCTATTCCTTTTAATACTTTTTCCTGGGTCTTGTTTCCGAAGCCTTCGAGCGTCGCCAGGCGGTTTTCATTACAGGCATATTCCAGCTCACCCAAAGTTGTTACACCAAGGTTTTCCCACACGGCCTTAACTCGTTTAGGGCCAAGCCCAGGAATTTTGAGCATATCCAGAACTCCGCCCGGAACCTTTTCGTGCAAGGCTTTAAGTTCCGGCAGGTCGCCCGTTTGCAAGAGGGTTGTAATTTTCTCGGCGATTCCCTTGCCGATTCCCTTGATGCTGGTGAGAGCCCCTTCCGAAGCGAGAGAGGCTATATCCTCGTTGGTAGTTTCCAAAACGCGTGCGGCGTTTAAGTGGGCGCGTATTTTGAACGGGTTCTCGCCCAGGATCTCAAGCAACCCGGCGATTTCAGCAAACTTCGCGGCTATATCGGCTTTATGCACTTACCGTTATCAAACTCCATTAACCAGAACGGTTTTACATAGACCCCAGTATTTCCTTCATCTTCTCTTCTGAGGCCGCGCCTATAACGTCGTGCAAAGATTCTCCATGCGAATCCATAGTCACAACAACAGGAAAGTCTTTCACCTCAAAGCTCCAAAAAGCCTCTGGCACACCAAACTCTTCCAGTTTAAGAACACCAGGAACACGCACAACCGCCTGCGCCAACACCTGCGACGCACCGCCTATCGCGTGAAAATAAACGGCTCCGGTTTTTTTAAGCCCCGCAAGCGTTTTAGGGCCCATGCCGCCTTTTCCGATAACGCCACGCACTTTGTATTCTTCCATGACGTCGGCCTGATATATTTCTTCTCGTATAGACGTAGTCGGCCCGGCGGCAACAACTTCCCAACTGCCATCGTCATCCTGTTTCATGACAGGGCCGCAATGATATATCACCGTGCCATTTAACATATCGCGGATATCGTCGGGGCGTTTTTCCACCATATATTTGTGCGCCGTGTCTCTTGCGGTAACTATAACCCCGCTTAACAAAACCTCGTCGCCAACTTTCAGTTTTCTTATTTCATCTTCCGTGGTGGGAAGAGCAAGCTTTATCATTTTTTCACCTCGCAACCTTAACCAACAGTTTTATTGTTAACATGGGCTCGCTGGAAACAAAAGTTTAATCAAACTCAACGTTTCCGTTTTTAACCGTCATAAATCGCCGTCTGTAAGCCCAGCACATGTATGTTACAGAAACGTAATATGAAGCCGGTATCCTGTCCATCAAGGCCGCTTTAACAGCTAGTAGCGTGGTGCCGCCACCAAAACCCATAGGGCCTATGCCCAGCGTGTTCGCTTTTTCAACCAGCCATTCTTCAAGCTCGGCTAAATCAGGGTTTTCGTTTTTATCATCAAGCTTTCGATGTAACTGTTTTTTACTTAGCGTATAGCCTTGCGCCCTGTCGCCGCCGATCCCGATGCCAAGCACGCCTGGAGCGCAACCTCTGCCCTGAGCTTTCACAACGGCGTCAAGACAAACCTTTTTTATGCCGTCAAGGTCGCGTCCGGCCTTAAGGCCCGTGTTTGGAAGTGAATACTGGGTGCCGACATTTTCACATCCGCCACCTTTTAAAACCAGCGCTACTTTCAGATAATCTTCGTCCCACTGTTTTAAATATATGGCAGGGTGCCCCACGCCATTGTTGTCAAATTTAGACATGCCCGTTAGTGGATCGACCACGTTTGGACGCAAATAGTGGTTTGCGGTCGCATCGGCCACGGCAGACCTTATAATTGTTTCAAGAGCGCTTTGCCGCAAGCCAAGCGGATGGTATATATCGAAAATCACTGTGCCGGTATCCTGGCATATAGGGCGGGAGCCATCCTCAGCAAGCTTTATATTTTCCATAATCGTATCAAGCGCACTGGCCGCTCTCGTGCCGACTTTCTCTTTTGCCTGATACTCCTTTATTTTAGCCACGACATCGTCTGGTAAAACCGACGAAGTTCTGCGGACAAGCTCTATAAAAGAGCTTTTGAGTTTTTCCTCATCCAGTCCAATTAAATTTTCCATAAAGGCCACCTTTTATTTCTGAACATCGCCACAAAATATAAGTATTTGATATACTATCAACTAGACAGATAAAATCGCCACATAAAAGTTTATATCATGAAAAAACCGGACGAAGGCAACGGGGACATAAGCCAGTATCAATATCTGATAGACGAAATGCAGGCCGGTGATTCATGGCGGCTTTTTCGCATCATGGCTGAATTCGTTGAAGGGTTCGATCTTCTATCAAGGCAGGAGCCGATGGTTTCCGTATTCGGCTCTGCCCAAACCAAACCTTCCGACGCATATTACGATATTGCAATCAGTATGGGTCAAAAGCTTGCAAACGCCGGTATAGCCGTAATAACCGGTGGAGGCCCCGGCATAATGGAGGCGGCGAACAAGGGGGCCATCGAAGCGGGCGGCAAATCTATCGGAATAGAAATAGACCTGCCGTTAGAACAGAAAGGAAACGACTACACCAACCAGAAAGTAAGGGTGCGCCACTTTTTCGTCCGCAAGGTAATGCTTATAAAATATTCACAGGCTTTTGTTATTTTCCCCGGTGGGTTTGGCACGCTGGATGAGGCTTTTGAGGCACTTACGTTAATTAGAACACGGAAAATTTTACCTTTCCCCGTAATTCTCGTAGGCTCCGACGAATGGGGCGGGCTGATTGACTGGCTTAAAGAAACAGCGATAAAAGGTGGGTACATAGAGCAGGACGATTTAGACGCAATGCATCTCACGGACGATTTGGACGAGGTGGTTGAGATTTGCCAGCAATCAATCGCAGGCTCTACGAAGGCTCGATGGATAACAAAAGGATGCAAGGGATGCGAATGAAAAAGCCCATTGTAAGTTCCGTTTTTTATGCCAGCGAAATGTTTATTTCATTCTGCGAAAGAACAGAACTACTCTAGTGGCAAAGTTCAAAGAGTTAGCGACGTTTTTAGAAGAAAACCGTGGCGTGATATTGGCCGAATGGGTGGAAATCGTCATTAAGATAGAAGAATATTCAGCCACGCCCAAAAGCGAGTTATCCAGTAATCTTAACGTTGCTTTTGATGGGTACATAAGCCTTATGTGCCACGACGACAGCAAAAAGCTGGATAAGTTTCTTGACTTCATTGCAGAAAAAAGGATGGCCTTGGGTTTTCCTTTACATACCGTCCAGCGCGCATCCTCCGCCTTTGTGCCGATAGTTATTGCACTTATTTTGCCCAAGTTCGGAAAAAACGGTTCTGATTTCATATCCAAAGCGATTCAAATCATGGGATACACGTCTGAAAACCTCTCCGTACGATATCAGGCTCTGGCGCTTCTTGAGCATCAAACCAACATGTGCCAGATAGAAGAAACAGTGCGTCAACTCATGATTGAAAAAGAACGGGCCGAAAAAGCCGTAACACTTAAAAATAATTTTCTTTCGAATATAACCCATGAACTACGCACGCCACTTACGGTAATCCTGGGGTTTTCCAAACTTCTCTGGAAAGAATCCATACCCGCCGAAAAAATAAAGGAGCTAGGTGAGATAATACACAGCTCAGGCTCCTCTCTTTTGCGCTTGGTCGATGAAACGATAATGATGGCAAAACTTGAAAGCGGCGAGGATAAAATCAGAAGTAGTCATGTATATTTAAACGACCTTATAACAGCGTCTATCTCAACCGCTAAAAAAGATTTAAAAGACAACACCCATGAATGGGTAACGGAGTTGTGCAAGCCAGAACCCATGATCGCGGGCGATTTTGACAAGCTTCTCTCGATGTTTTTTAATATTTTAGCCAACGCAGTTAAGTTCTCGCCTGAAAATTCAAAAATAGTTGTGAGATCGTCTGTAAAAAAGTTCGATGCGTTAATAGACGTAATAGACGAAGGAATTGGCATATCATCAGAAGATCAGTATACCGTTTTTGAAAAATTTCACCAAAAAGACGGTGCCAGCGCAAGAAAATATTCCGGCACAGGATTAGGCCTCGCATTGGCCCGCATGGTGGCGACATATCATGGCGGAGATATCACACTTTCGTCCAACCCATCCGGCAAAGGAACGGTTTTTACGATACGCCTTCCCGTGGCAAGGGATATTTAGGTTACAAAAGCGCCCCAGGAATTAACCGCTACAAACTCAAGGGCAGGCGAAGAACCCTGTCAAGCCGCTGAATGTACTAAAATAGGTTCCGTCATTCTCCTGCACATTATATTTGTATGACCTGCCGGAAGTGCAGGCGTGGGAATTCATCCCGCAGGTGCCTGTTGCGAACCATGGAGACCCGTTAGGGCATGTGGCTGTACTTATCGCCCCGGAAATGGTGCCGGTATTTGAAAGGTCATCGGTCCATTCCAGTATAAAATTAGTCGCCGCAGCGTCGGTCTCCCAAGCCAGGTCGATTATGCTCGCGCTAGTAGCCCATGAAGCGAGGTTTATCGGTTTTAATATACCGGGATAAGTAACAGGCCCGGCGGTGGCAGACGCAGGGCCGACGGCTACAGTAGCACACACAGCCTGCACCTCGAAATTGCCTGTTTGGCTCACAGGCCCGACATAAACCGTAGACAACCCTGCAAGACCCGTGACTGTTGTTTGCAATGTCATAGTGGCATTGTAAACCAGCAGGTTGTACGATAAGGCCGTAGCAACCGTGCCCCAAGTAACGGTAACCCCGCCATTGGTGGAAGGATGTTGCACGGCGGTAACGCTCGTAGGAGCCGTAAGAACCCCGCAGGCACCACCAATGGTGGAAACGAACGTGTCTTCATTGCCGAACTGGTCTTTAGCCGTTACGGAAACTTTATATTCACCCGTAGTAGCGATGTTAATATCGACAGAGGTTACATTTTCGAAAACGGCAACCTGCCCCACAGGGGATGTTATCTCCCAGATAAAATGCAAGTTAACACCAGAAGGCACCCCGCCCATTTCAAGCGCGGCGGTAACGATGTCTCCTACGATCGGCGATGTGTTGGAGAAAGCAACCCGAACAATTCTAACAGGGTTCTCAACCGTAAACGATTTGCTCCAGCTATCCCGCCCGCCATGACCGTCGTCAACCGTTATTTCAAGAGTATACTTGCCATATCTATATTGCGGCGGAACGGTGACGGTTAGGCCTGTGCCAAGGTCAAGAGTTCCCCTTGGTGTAAAAAGCTTCCATCGCACTTCAAGATTATCGGTCGGGTCAGGGTCGGTAACATCTACGGTGATAGTATGCGTGGTGCCCGGAGCAGGTTTATCTACAACAGGAGAAACGCCCAAAATCAGAGGAGGTCCGTTTACTTCCAGCGGGATGACCAGCGGGCCAGAAAACCCTGGAACTATAGCGACCGCCACAGAGCCTGTAAAGATTACGCCTAAGTTTGTTTCGACTTTCACAGCAAACACACGGTCACCCACCGCAACGGTGACACTGGTGCGAAGCGTATCCAGGGGAACGTCAACAACGATTGGCGAATCTATTCCTTGGCCTGTAACGGTAAGAATTATGCGCGTAACATAAGATGGCGCAGAAAGCGACGTCATACCGGCAGGAGCGTCAAGCCGCCCGGTCAAATTATCGTATTGATACCCTTCCGGCCAGTTTAACTCTATGCTGGCGGTAGTGGCAGAACTTCCATTGCCCTTGGGCTTGTCTATACTGCCTGAAGCCCCGCAACCTGCGATAGCTATTGCAGTAACACAGGCAGTTACTAACAGTTTAAGACGTAAATTTCCAAACATGTAAATCGCCAGTGCCTCAATCATTCTGCAGAATGCCAAGAACTTAACCCACTCCCTCCATTTTACCCTAATTAGCCCCATTCGAATCAAAATAAATCACTATTTACCCAACGTGAACACCTGAATCTAAAGAAGATTGAAAGCGGACAGGAAGAAAGTGCGTATTCGTCATTTACCAGGGGAGGTTCATAGTGGACGGCAGTGCGTATTCGTCATTTCCCAAGGGAGGTTTATAGTGGACGGCAGTGCATATAAAATGTTGGGGCTATTGGTAAGTGGCGAGGAAGCGCCGACTGGCCCTACGCCTGATAATGGTAGCGGGGAGAGGATTTGAACCTCTGACCTTCGGGTTATGAGCCCGACGAGCTACCGGACTGCTCCACCCCGCACCAGATCGAAGGGGAGACTTTATATTATAGTTGCCGCGTTGTCAAGAACTGTTGGCAATGGTGGTGGGTCAGCTTGCGTATATTGTCATGCTGAGCCCATTCGATTCACTTCGTTCACTCAGGGCAGGCTCCGCGAAGCATCTCAAATCCATTGTTATTATGCCGGATGTAATCCGAGATTCTTCGACTCCGCCTCAGAATGACAACGAACTAACCCACTACCCGGCAATGGGTAGTGAATCCTGTCAACAACCGGGGCGAACGGTAGCGGAGCCTATATTGGAAAAGTCGTAGCTACCGGAAAGAACGTCGTCTATCGTTATGGAATTTAAAAGATCGTTAAAATGTTGATGAAGCCTTGCCCACAACACCTGCGCCTTACAGCATTCAGACTTAGCGCATAGCGATTCATCCACACACTCCGTAATCCTGAGGCTTTCATCAACGGCGGCAAAAACTTCGCCTATCGTTATGTTGGATGGCGTGCGGGAAAGAAGATATCCGCCGCCCGGCCCACGGACGGATTTTACGATTCCGGCCTTCCTGAGCTTCACAAAAAGTTGTTCTAAATAGTTTTGTGAAAGTTCCTGCCGTTCTGCTATTACGCTTAACGGAACGGGTGCCACCTCGCTTCTCTCCGCCATATCCACCATGGCCTGAACTGCATAATGACCTTTAGTGGAAATTTTCATTCGATAACATTTCCCTCTATCGGGTCTACGGTTATCCCTCGTTTTTTTACGAGGTCTATTACCTTGTCGATAGATTCCAAATCGCCGGACATTTCCATCTCAATAACGCCCTCTTCCTGATTTATGTGGGCATGGCGTATATTAATTACAACGTCCTGATCTCTTATCATATCGTTTATGAACGGCCTTGAAACTTCTGGTTTGGGGGCTTTGAGCCTTACACGAATGGTGCGAACCATTGGAGGTGTTTCCATGCTGGTAAGTTCGCGCCCGCCTTCTTTAGCAAGCGCACCCCGGCACCTCAAATCGGCGATGGCGGCGTCTATAGCTTTGTCTTCACCGTTTAACGAGGTAACCATCCAACTGCTGTCGGCTGAAACCTCCGCCCGGTAAATGTTAGGAGCCACATCGTAGCGTTTCACAAGAGAGTAAATCACAGGTTCCTTTATAAGCCCTTCAGGAAACGAAATAGAAAAAAAACGTTCGCTCACCTTTACATCCTCCCTAGTTCTTTTTAATCATGAACTCCCAGTCGGTATCGTTGATTTTGTGCGGCGGAACAAGAAGCTCGTGCCCCTCGTTTTCCATACTTCTCGGCACATTCAGCGTAGCCGGTTCATGGTCGGTAATAACTCTTAAAACCTCGCCGGAACTCATCGTCTCAAGCTTTAGTTTTGACTTCACAAACGTGAACGGGCAAATATCACCCCTTATGTCTATTTCCTGATCGAACTGAATAGCGCTATTCATACTCACCACCCTGCTTTGAGTTTAGAGAATCTCCAGTAACCACATTTACCCATAAAAGTAATCACGCAAGACCCTCGTTATAAAGTAATGACTTTGTCGTTCACGGAAATTGAATCTACCAGGGCGGCGTAATCCATAAGCTTTGCGTTGCTCTTTATCCTGCGGCCGGAAACATCTTGCTCCAAGGCAAAAACAACGTCTTTTGAACCGGCAAACCCGTGAGCCTTCAACGCCTCAAAAGTGTTATAAACACCATTTTGAGTCAGAACAATTACACTTGCAGATTTCAGCGCCAGCGCCGTCCATGTTTTTGGCATGCTATCAAGCGGTTTTGTCACCAACGCGAGCGTTTTCATGGCACACAACTATCGCTTCTGAACAGCCCATATGTGACGTCACATTCGCACGCATCCGGGAAAATGGTAACAACAACCCCATCCTTCAGAGTTTTGGCAAGCTCTATCGCCGCGTAAAGGGCCGCGCCGGAGCTTGTGCCAATGTTCAGGTTTTCCTCCTGCTGAGTGCGATAAACCATTTTATATGCGTCTTCGGTTTTTACCGATATTTTACCGTAAAGCTCCGCCTCGTCATAAAAGCCGGGCACGATGGAAGTTTCCATATGTTTCAGGCCTTCTATTCCGTGAAGCGATTCGGCAGGCTCAACCGCATAACATTTTATGTCAGGGTTTAGCGCCCTTAGCCCCCGTGACGTTCCCATGATGGTGCCGGTCGTTCCTATACCGGCTAAAAAATGGGTAACTCTATGGTTCGTTTGTTCCCATATTTCTTTTGCCGTAGTGTGGAAGTGCGCCTCCCAGTTGGCCGGGTTGTTATATTGATCCGGCCAGAAGTAGCTCTCCGGATCTTCTTCATATATTTCCCGGCACTTCAATATAGCTCCGTCCGAGCCTTCAAGCGGGTCGGAATATGCGATTTCCGCATGGTAGCCTGCGGCCATGAGTTGCTTCCGCTCGTTGCACACATTCTGCGGCATAACAAGCTTAACCTTATATCCAAGCACAAGCCCGATAAGGGCATAGGCTACGCCCGTGTTGCCGGAAGTAGAGTCGAGTATCGTCATGCCGGGCTTTAACCTGCCATCCTCGATTCCTTTTTGAATCATGTGTAAAGCAGGCCGGGATTTAACAGACCCGCCGGCATTAAACCATTCGGCCTTGCCATATATCTCAACGCCGGGACATTCTTGTTCGGCTATATTTTTAATCTGGATAAGCGGCGTGCCACCTATCTTTTTCAGAACGTCTTCATTAATTTCATCGGCTGGCACAAACGCCGTTG
>JAJRTC010000209.1 GCA_024278445.1 Nitrospirota bacterium | reverse complement strand
TATTGACGTTATCCGCACAGAGCTTATTCTGGCCGATTTGGAAGCGCTTGAGAAGCGGATCACCACAGTTGAAAAAGGTAAAAAGACGGGTGATAAAAAACTTTTAGAAGGTCTGCCTAAATATATTGCCTTGCGTGACAAAATGAACGACGGCATAACTGCGCGTCAGGCGATGGAGGAAGACGACCGCGACTTTTTTCGTGAACTGTTCTTAATCACCGCAAAGCCTACGGTATATGTGATGAACGTAGCGGAGGATGAATATGAAAAGGAAACGGAAGCTAAAAACGCCGTGCGTGAGATAGCCAAAAAAGACGGGGCCCCAGTGGTAGAGATATGCGGCAAAATAGAGGCGGAGCTATCCGAAATGGAGCCAGATGAAAAGGCCGAGTTTTTAGAAGAACTTGGCATGGCGGAATCTGGGCTCGACAAATTCGTTCGCATAGGATATTCCCTGCTAAACTTGATTACCTATTTCACCACCGGGCCTAAGGAAACACGGGCATGGACGGTAACAAAGGGTGCTAAAGCTCCGCAGGCGGCAGGAGTTATACACACAGATTTCGAACGCGGTTTTATCAGGGCGGAAGTTATCGCATATGAAGACTTTGTCAGGCTCGGTTCAGAACAGGCTGTAAAAGAGGCCGGGCTTATACGAGTTGAAGGCAAGGATTACGTTTTTAAAGACGGCGACGTTGCCCATTTCAGGTTTAACGTTTAAAAATTAAAGAATGAACCGGACGCTTGATATAAGCGGTTTTGGACGTATCTCTTTTCGCAAGGGGACGCTCGACGACCTTGAAACGGTTATCGATATAGACGAAAGTCTTTTTCCTGATGGCCAATCATACGATGCGGAAACTTTCTTTTTCTACCTTATAGACCATCAGACCGATGTCATAATCGTTGAACTGAAAAATGAAATTGTGGGGTTTCTTGTTTTTCGTCCGTTCTCAAACACCGCCGGATGCGTGGTGTCTATAGACGTGGTTGAAAAGTTTCAGGGCAAGGGGATAGGTTCTGCGCTTCTTGAAGTTGCGGAAAGCTTGTCACGCAAAATGTCTCATGCAACAATGATTTTGCAAACGCCTGTGAATAACAGCCATACCATCCATTTTTACGAAAAGCGTGGCTACAAAAAAATGCGTAGGATACATGGTTATTATCAGGACGGAACAGGTGCGTGGGAGATGGAGAAAATTATTTTATCATAACGACGCTAGCGTCTTGTCGAGAACCTCTTCCCCCTTCGTAATTTTAACTTCGTACATTGCTGTCAAAAACGGAAGTCCAAAATCGTTAACATTCTTTGTAAGCCTCGCAAAGTCTTTTTCTGTCGTTACGATAAACTTTGCGCCGGAAGATTTTGCATGTGATGAAATTTGGGCTATATCGGTGGCCGTATAATGGTGATGGTCGTCAAAATCCATATGTTCTGTAACATTAACACCTAGCGAATTTAGCGACTGTAAAAAACGCTCTGTCCGCGCCACGCCTGAAAAAACAAAAACAGGTTCTTGTGGCGTGGGGTGGTTTTCGCCATCCAGATTTGTAAATCCGGTTATTGCACCTTTTGCATAGATTACATGCTTGTGAGCGCCTGTAAAATTTCGTATAAGGTTTTCAGTTTTTACAAATTCGCTACCGGGAACACTTTCTGCACCTGCAATAACGATTATATTTGCCCTGTGTGTCTCTTTTGGCGGCTCTCGCAATGGCCCCGCAGGAAGAAGTTTTCCGTTGCCGAACGGTTTTACTGCGGAGACTATTAGTATGTTCAGGTCGCGGTGTATCGCCCTGTGCCCAAACCCGTCGTCCATAATGATTGTTTCTACGCCGAACTTTTCAACAAGTTCTCGTGCGCCTGCTATTCTTTTTGGGGCGCATACCACTGGCACGCCTGCAAGTTTTCGCGCCAGCATATATGGCTCGTCGGCGGAAATCGGCGGGGGAGGGGCGAGCGTGGCCCCGTTCGATACCACATGGATTTTAACGCCCGATCGGCTTCCATATCCGCGCGAAAGAATTCCTGCTTTTTTATGTAAAAGTTTTTTAACTAAAAATTCGACGAACGGTGTTTTGCCTGCCCCGCCAACCGTTAAAGCGCCGACACAAATAACTTTGCATGGCACCTTTTTGGTTGGGAGAACGCCGGTTTCATAAAGGAAGTTTTTAAAGCAGACTCCCGCGCCATAAAGTTTTTCGCATATCAACAGGGGCGCAACAAAAAGGGCGCCGGGTTCTTCGTGTCCGTTGATGATTCGTGTCACCCTGTCGCGTAGAAAATTCAATTGTTTCTCCTGTACGTATTTAGGGAGCCTCTAATAATTCATTTTCGCGACGAAAGTAATTATTAGGGGTTTCCTTTAATCTGTAAAGCTTAAGGTTTACTAAATGGCGCTATCAATACAAAAAATTTCTCCCCTTTGATGGGGGTGGTTTGGTGGGGGTGGATAATCGGTTTATACACCCTCCCCTTTATCCCCTCCCGTCGAGGGAGGGGAAATGTCAAATGCAGTTTTGGCTTCGTTTGTGGTTGTCTTGTGTGCCAAACTATTGTTGCGCAATAAAAAATCTTATTTTACCGCAGGGGTTAAACGCATCACACGGCTTTGTGTGGAGGAAAAAGTCTCCTGTGCAAATGAAGCGGCCTGCCAGAACATGAGGTTTTCTCCGTCAACATCGGCACATTCTTTTGATGTTACTTTACCATCGCCGTTAGTATCATATTCGGCGCGGGTACATTCCTGTGTATCAGCTATAGGGTCGAAGCGTTTGCCGCTACTTTCTGTTGTGTGAAAGAGGCCCATAAAATGCCCCACCTCGTGTGCCATCGTTTCACCTTGGGTGATAAGGGCGTTATGGGACATCTGCGTCAACCCTCCAAAGGTGCTGAATACTACTCCTGAATGCGCGGTTCCCTGTATCAGGTGTGGGCCGGGGATGCCGCCAGATATGCCAAGTATGCCTGCGCCCAACGACCTGACGAGAAAGATGTTTAGATAATCATTGCCTGCTTGCGACGATAAGCGGAAAAGTTCGTCAAGGTCATCTGCCTGACCATCGAAGTTACTGTCGGTGCCCATGTCCGGAAAGGTAAGGCTCTCTGCCTGTTCGCCCCCAAGTTCTCTTATGTTCACGTTGCCAACGGTTATGCCGGCCTTGCCCAGCAGTCTTTTGAATTCATCAAGCATGGTTGCCAGGTTGGGGTCGCCATCTCCTTGGTAATCGTTGATAGCCACGAGCCACACGTTTATATCTAACGTGGAGCCTAATCCGGTTTTTACCACGGTATATATCGAAACATCGCTTGACCAACCGCGACCGAATATTGGATAGCTTTTAATGGTGAACGACCATTCGCCGGGCGTAAATCCGTAGCTGTCGCTGTGTGGCACGGTAAACGATGCCACGCTACCGCCAAATCTTTGCGTGAAGTTGTTTCCTATCGGGTCGGTGGCAAAATTTTCTGAAACCATAACAAAGCCGGTCGGGTCGGTAATGTTGGATATATCTATATCCATGGCAGTGCCGCCGTCGGCGATAATGGTAAGCGAGCTTGAGCCATCGGGAACGTTTACCGTGTGCGTACTGGTTTCGTTTAGCCCAAGCATTACAGTTGCGAGCTTTGTCAGGGTTTGCGAAGAACTTCCGCCATCATCGGAGCCGCCCCCCCCACCGCCACTGCATGAGGCTAAAAGAACAAAAACAGCCGCCATCAAAAAGTTGTGCCTACCTGAGCTATAGTTCATTGGAATGCGCCTGAGATGAATGGATTATTCTCTTTTTCAAATCCTACCTGGCTCGGCTCGCCGTGGCCCGGATAGAGCTTTGTTTCGTCTGGAAGCGTCAAAATTCGTGTTTTTATCGATTTTAGAAGGGTCGTCGAGTTGCCACCTTCCAGGTCTGTGCGCCCGATAGACATTCTGAAAATGGAATCTCCTGTTATTAGCCTTCCGTTAAAGAGGAGGCATACGCCGCCAGGAGTGTGCCCCGGTGTGGCTATAACTGAAAACGACAGGCACGGGCAGATTTCTATCGTGTCGCCATCGTTCATTATCGTGTCTGGTTCCGGGGAGTGGCCTACGCCTATATAGTCTGCCATGTCCCGCATCGATTTTAGGCTTAAGAGAAAAACGTCGTCTTTATGTATGTATAAAGGAGCGCCTGTTGCATCTTTTATCTTTGCGTTTGCGCCTGTGTGGTCTGCGTGGCCGTGGGTGTTTATTATTTTGTCCACGCTCCATCCGTTCTGCTCTACTTCGGCGAGTATCCTGTGGGAGGAGTCGCCAGGGTCAATGACGGCGCATTTTTTATGCTCGTCACACCCCACTATGTAGCAATTCACCTCCACCGGGCCGACTGTGAGGCTTACGATTTTTTCAGCCATGTAATTTTGCCTTAAATGTTATTAACCAAGCCATTTTATGCTATTGCGCCGGTTTCGTCATAAAAAAACGAACCCTTACGATGCGTTTAAATGTGGTAGAATTTTACATCAATTCTAACTGATGGTCATTTGGCATGTCTCTTCCTGAAGCGGAAAAAGAAAACAACCAGCCTGAAGGGCTGGATGATGGTGTTAAATCCGGCAACGCGACAATCAAGCTGATTGCTTTTGTTTCGTTGGCTGTGCTGGTAGCGTTTTTGTTCAAAACAACTGGTATCGGCTACTATTTCAGCCGCGAGTTTATTGAAAACCTGTTAACCCAAATGGGTTCCTTTGCGCCTCTTGGCTTTATACTTGTTTATACCGTTGCAACGGTTTTAGGCGTTCCCGGTACCATTATCACTCTGTTGGGCGGTGTTTTGTTTGGCACCCTTTTAGGCGGGGTATTGGTTGTGATCGGCGCAACTTTGGGTGCTTGCGGCGCTTTTTTTGTAGCGAGGTTTTTGGCGCGTGATTTTATAGCCGAAAAATTTGGCAATGCCAAATGGTTTCGCAAACTTGACGAAGGAATGGAGCGGGATGGCATGTACTATGTACTTTTTGTACGTCTCGTGCCGGTTTTCCCGTTCAATGGCCTGAATTTCGCCTCCGGTTTAACAAAAATCAGGTTTAGAGACTATTTTATAGGAACCGCTATCGGCATAACCCCGGCCACTTTTATTTTCGTCAATGCGGCGTCAAAAGCGGCAGAGGCGGCGGCGGGAGAAGGGGGAGGCGCGGGGCTTTATATTTCGTTTGCGCTCCTGGGCATTTTGATCTTGGCTCCCATGATTTATAAAAAATATAAAAATCGTCTGAAGACCGACCATAGGGGCGCTTCATAAGTGGAAATTATGACGCGTTGTAAAACGCGCGGTAGGTATATGAAAAACGGGGTTCGTTATTTAAATAGTATATATATTGTAAAGGGCAAACCAGCATATGTATGATTGCGTGATAATAGGTGGCGGGCCGGGCGGCGTGACGGCGGCTATATACGCTATACGATCCGGCATGAAAACCGTAGTTGTGGAAAAAATAGGTGTAGGGGGGCAGATAGCTCTCTCTGACATAATAGAAAACTATCCGGGGTTCCCGTCTATTTCCGGCCTTGAGCTTATGAGCCATTTTGAGAACCACGCCAAGGGTATCGGTGTGGAGTTTGTTTCGGCTGATATAACAGGAATCGAGGTTGATGGAGATAAACGTATTTTGAAAACCGCCGGTGAAAATATAGAAACCAAAACCGTGGTTATCTGTTCCGGTGCGGAAGCTAAAAAACTTGGGTTCGCAGGCGAGGAGGAGTTTATCGGGCGCGGTGTTTCTACCTGTGCCACATGCGATGGCCCTTTTTATCGTAACAAGGCCGTTGCCGTTATAGGTGGTGGAGATACGGCTGTTAAAGAATCTATCTACTTGTCAAAGATCGCGTCGAAAGTCTATCACGTTCACAGGCGCGACAGGTTTAGGGCCGAGAAGGTTTTACAAGATCGTATCGTGACTAAAGACAACATTGAGTTTGTATGGAAACATACTACCGAAGAGGCGTTGGGAGACGTTTCTGGTGTTACAGGACTGCGTGTGAAAAGTGTTGATACGGGCGAAACACGTGATCTTGATGTCGATGGGGTTTTTGTTTTTGTTGGCATAACGCCCAATACCGCTTTTGTTGATTGTGACAAGGACGAGCAGGGCTTTATTGTTGTGAACGAAAACATGGAAACTTCTATCCCCGGTGTATACGCCGCTGGTGATTGTCGTGTTACACCGTTACGTCAGGTCGTAACGGCTGTGGGTGACGCCGCCATAGCCGCTTTTAAGGCGGAGGAATATGTTTCTGAGCTTGAAGGCCGGGCGTATGACAAGGTCGGCGCCCAGGGCGTAACGCTTAAGTGAAAACATCTGGATACTGCTGGGCGTTTTAAAAAGTCTTGCTGGATTAACTGTGGAGTTTTGTGTGTGAGTCGGAGCCTCTTTTTACGCAGTCTTAAAGCATGGGAAGCGTATAACAGAACACGAATAGAACGCGCGATAGACATAGGAGGTGAGCGTGCCGTAATTGCCCTTCGTGTCGTCCCGTTCCTTATTCACAATAATATTAACGGTTTTCCCGGATATGTTTCGTTTGATTCCTCCAGGTGGGGGATATACAAATACCATCCGGGTAAAGGCGATGAAGTTGCCATCCAGGCGCACTTCCCCAATGTAGAAATTCCAGACGCTGATTCTATTGGAAGAATCGATAACCCTTTTGTAGACTCTCTTCTTCTTATGGGCTCCATAGGAACAGTCGGGCATACCAAAAAATCGGACTACGACTATTGGGTGGTGATAGGCAGTAACGGAATGACCCAGGAGGAGCATGACGCCCTGCTCAAAAAAACCGAGGCCATTCAGCAATGGCTTGATAAACAGGGAGTAGAGGCCCATTTTTTCCTTAACGATATAAATAAAACGCAGGAAAATAACTTCGGTGAGGCAGACAAGGAATCTGCCGGTTCTTCACAAGGCAAAGCTCTAAAAGAGGAGTTTTACCGCACCGTCATAAAGGCGGCCGGAAAAGACCCTACATGGTGGCTACTTCCGGCGGGCTTGAGCGACGAAGAATATCGAATGCGTATAGAAGATATGCTGGATGAAGGATATGTGGATGAAAATAATCTCGTAGACCTCGGCAACTGCGGCCCTGTGCCTTTAGATGAGCTTTTCGGGGCTCTTTTATGGCAATTTAACAAGGCTATGGACAGCCCGTATAAATCCGTTTTGAAAATGGCGCTTCTTGAAAGCTACCTTATGGCAGGGGAGAGGGGAGAGCCGCTTTGCGACATGCTAAAGCGCTCTATTCATAATAACCCGGACAAAACGGGTGAGGCTGACCCATACCTGCTGATGGTTGAGTTTTCGCGCCAGCAATATACAAAGCTTCGTCGTCGTTCCGATTTTGACAGCATCGAAAAAAGCTTCTTTTTTAAATGTTTTGACGAACCTGTAAGAGGCTTACAGGATGACGAGTCTTTCCACTACAAGGAGCGGACGCTTCGTGCCTGCGTACGTCGCTGGAAGTGGAGTGTTGAACTCTTAAGAGAGATGAATAACCATCCTAAATGGGATTTGCAAAAGCTGAATAAACAGGCCACGGCACTCCACTCTTTTATGATCGACGCCTACAAAAGGCTCACAGACCGCATCGCGCAACTGCCGGATTCTAAACCTCTTATAACCGAAACAGATCTTACCGTTTTAGGGCGCAAACTGTTTACGCTATATTCCAAAAAGGCCGGCAAAATTGAATATATGAAACGGATAATGGATGAATCAAAACATATAGAGGCCGTTTCGTTTGCTATAAACCCGGAGAAGGGGAAAGCGCCTTCCTGGGTAGTATATCGCGACAACATTACAAGCCAGATTGCCAAGAAACAATTTGTTGGAGACCTTGCCATTAACTCAGGGCCAGACCCTGTAGCGCTTATGTTATGGCTTGTGCAGAACGAGATATATGCCAAGAACACGTTCCTCTATTTTGTCCCTAATAAAACGCCACTCTCCTTAAAAGACTTTCAAAAACTGATGGCGCAAATTTTTACTGTTTTTAGTGTTGTGCCGTTAAAAGACCTTAACCAAAAAGATCTGGTTGCGAAGGTACATGTGAAAAAAGCGATGGTGGTTGTAAACTTTCTTGAAGAAAGGTGGAAAGACGACGTTGAAACGTTGCATGTTATTTACCAGAACAGCTGGGGTGAGCTATATTGCCACAAGCTGGGTTCTGTTGACGGCTTCTCTAAACTTGCTGAAGTCCTGACGAACACAAATCCAGATTTTTCAATTACCGACACGAATATTTTTGGTGTTTTTGTGCCTGAAGGGGCCAACCACGGCAAGCTTACCCAGAAGGTGACAACCTTTATTTCACAAAAGTTCAGTCCGCTCGTGGCCCCTCCCGTAAAGACTGGCTGATTTTTTTTAGCACCCCTTATGAACCTCCGCCCCACAATTTCGGTTATTATCCCGGCCTGGAGAGAAGGGAAGAAACTTCTTCGGCTGGCTGAAATATTTAAAGACGTAGAGGGAGTAGAAGTAATCGCCGCTTTGGCCGAGGGAGACATGGAAACCGTTCTACCTGGGGTGGATGACATTGTTATTGTCCGCTCTCCCGCAAAGGGGCGGGCCCGGCAGATGATAGAGGGTGTGCGGGCTTCCTCCGGCGAGTTTCTGCTTTTTCTGCATGCGGATACGCTGGTTGACCCGAACTCGCTTGAAAATGTTCGTAGTGCGCTGTTGACGCAGGGGGTGGCAGGGGGCGCATACCGCATACAAATCGATTCTGAAGCTCTACGCTACAAGGCATGGTCTGCGATAATAAACCTGAGGAGCCGCTGGTTCAAACTGCCATATGGCGATCAGGCTATTTTTATCAAAAGGGAGCTTTATGACGCGATAGACGGGTTTGAGGATGTTCCCATAATGGAAGATATACGGCTGGTTTCGGCGATGAAAATGGTGGGCTGGCTGGTTATTCTAGACGATGTGGCGGTTACGTCAGCCAGGAAATGGGAAAAAGACGGGTTCTTGTATGGCACATTGAGAAACTGGTTGATGCTGATGGCGCATAAAATGGGCGTCTCTCCTGAAAAACTGGTTAGCTGGTACTACAAGGATTAAGTGAGGCTAGATGAAAGGCGTTAACCACGAAAATCAGGATTTGCGTTTTTTTCGTCGTCATCGATAAGAGTCATCCCATGCTCTTTCGTCGGGTCGAACCCGTCGGGGAATTTTGTGACGGGGGAGTACTTGGCTTTATAAAGGTGGGCTCCTTCAAGTTTGGCTCCTGTAAGGTCGGCGAATGTAAGGTTGGCTTTATAAAGGTAGGCTCCTGCAAGTTTTTTAAAGGCTAAATATATTCCTTTCAGGTCAAGAGTGGATAAAAGAGTTCTCCCTGCTTCAATCCCGAAATTCTCTCTGGATTTTTTAAAATCTTTGGTGAAAAACTTGATTTCTTCAAAAACCACCTTGTGAATATCTTTTACATATGAGGGGCTGTCATCCTGTATTCTTCCAAATTCACCCCGTTCCGGTTGCCACGAATCAAGCAACGCCTTGTATATTTCATACGTCGGGCGCATGAATGCTTCGCCATGTTTACCTATAAGGTATGGGCGCAGTTGATATATTGCGGCGGTCTGGGTTATCGAAATTTTTCCTTCTTCCGGTATTGTTGTCGCCCATTGTTCTACCTGGTGAAAATCTTTTAATAAAGTGTCGTGACGGTTGTTATCTATTTCGTCACGCCGGTTTTTGTCGCGCCAATGCCAGATGACGTATGCAGGAGGGGCAGTGACCAGAATAACTATGACGTAGTAAAGTTTGTAGGATGTAAGAAAATCCAGGAACAGGGTAATAGACCCGAAAACCCAAAAGATAAACAGAAAAACCGCCTCTGTTTCAACAACAGTAATAAGCGCTATGGCGCGGCTTCTGCTGTCTCCCTCAGATGCTTTGCTAAAAACGAGAACAACTTCTTTTCTCCACCAGTCATAGCCACTTTTACGCCAACGTTTTACCTGCGGGGGCACCTCTTTTTCCACGGCTATCAAACTGCCCCATGACTTGAGTGGCGAAGCCATTTTGTTAGTCACGAAGTCCTTTGTTTTGTGCCAATACTTCTGCACAGTCTCCCGCCACTTTTTTTCTTTTTTCTCTTCTTCTGTCATGCGTCTACCTGAAGGTTTGAAACATTATACACAAAATGGCCAAGCACATTGTTATCCCACGCGTGCCATGCAAGGGGGTGAGTGGGTCGTCCGCCCGTCGTTAACAAGTGAGCGCCGACAGTCCTTGCTGTAGATGTTCACTAATTCGGGGACAAAATCATTCAAGATAGGGAGAACTATCAGGAGGGATTTTGTTTTATGAGGATCAACACACAGGATGAGACATTAAAGCGTAATTATCTTCAGAAATATCGGTTTTTAATCAAGGAGTACGAGTTTGTCGAGGAAGGGCAAGACCCTAGGTTTCGGCTCGTCAAGGATTTCTGCAAAGCACTGCAGGAACACATCATATGTTCTCGATCCAACACTTGACGAACCACTTCTTCCCGAAACTCCGTCGTATACTTCTGATTGCTCATCTTCACCTCCAAAATGAAATTATCGAATGAAGGCGTCTACAAGAGTGGGGGAAGTTCACGCAATTTTACATTTGCAAATGGGGTTTCATATCTGGCGGTAGCGCAATTAAAAAAGCATGGCGGCCATGAAGACCGCCATGCTTTGAGAAGGCTGGTTTTAAGCTTTTGGGTTATTGTAAACCGCCGGCGGCAGAGTTCCATGTTGACATATCGCCACCACCCACTGCGCCAGTGTAAGCTGCGGCCTCAGCAACTGTGCCGTCACCGTCCTGATCACAGTTTGGATGCGCGGCAGTAGCCGTCCAAGAGGCTGCGGCGGAGGTGACTATAGTAACTACGTCGCCAGGGCTGGACATGAAACCGGTGTTAGCCTCAGTAGGCGCTGCGCCACCGGCAATGGTCTGAGTCGAAAGATAGGCGTTGTTGTTAACAAAAAATGCCTCCTGTGCAACTGCCAAGTTTGCCAGATCCGAGTTCTGCGCCGAACAGAACGCTCTTGCGCGATACGCGGCAAACTGTGGAATGGCGATAGCGGCCAAGATACCGATGATCGCGACAACGATCAACAGCTCGACCAGTGTAAAACCTTTTTTATTTTGCATTCCTCTCAACGATTTCATCTTGAATCCTCCCAGTAAACGTTTTGTAACCTAGTTCCAGACTTAAACCTTTTATGGAATCAAACTCTTGAACTTAAATCTTTTTTCATATTGTCCATAGTTATTACAATGACCGTGCCGTAATGCTCTATATCATGAGAAATTATTTAAGCACTGTAAAATCAAATGATTATGGCTTCCATGCACTTTGGGGAAACTGATCGAAAATGTTTGATGTTGACAAAAAATGTCACGACATTCGTCCATTTAATAGCGGGCTGGGGGATTTATGCCAGCTAACTTGCTGATTTGAAAAGGGTTCACTTTATGGAATGAAAGAGCCAAATTTTGTCAGAGCATTTTCTTTCAATTACGCTTTTCCATATATAGTTTTCTCCTCCGTATTCCGGGGAGGAGATGGTGGTATTGAAACCTGCTCACCGGTTATCTTCTTCTCGACCAGCATGCCAAGCGACTCCCAAGAGATATAACTGAAAGTTGTGTACTGGAATATGTTGAAAGGGCGGCGTATCCTTTTTAATTGGATAATTTAAACCTTTTGAAAAGGAAGGATACGCCTGTGAAGAAAGATAACCTGATCGAGCTTAAAACACAAGATAG
>JAJRTC010000208.1 GCA_024278445.1 Nitrospirota bacterium | reverse complement strand
CATACTTGCCACAATTATCATCCCTAGAATTATGGGCCGACCAGAAGAAGCAAGACGCGTTAAAGCCAAGATCGACATAAAGTCAGTAGAAACGGCATTGAACCTCTACAAAATAGACAATGGGATACTCCCCTCCACGGAACAGGGGCTTGTTGCACTTATAGAAAAGCCGGAATCAGGCCAGATACCACACAACTGGAAAGAAGGCGGATATCTCGATCGCTTACCTAAAGACCCGTGGGGCAATGGTTACGTCTACTTATCTCCCGGAGCGAGCGGCGAATATGACCTATCATCCTATGGGCCGGATGGTGAACAGGGGGGCGAAGGTAAATATGCAGACATAAACAGCTGGGAACTCGACTAGGTAAAGAGAAGTGAAAAGCAGAAAAGGTTTTACGCTTTTAGAACTTGTAATAGTGCTAATGGTGATAGGCATACTGGGAACCCTGCTTATCCCGCGCCTGCCGGATATAAGTGCGTCTAAGCTAAAATCGGCCTCAAGAAAAATGGCCGGAACAATTTCTTATCTTTACGACCGCTCGGCGGCAAGACAGGTAGTTTTGAGAATGACGCTCGATCTTGACAAAAACGAATACTACGTTTCACTACTTAACACCGAAAACCAGTTTGAAGAAACTACCTTCACATTGGCGAGAAGAACACGTTTAAAGAACGCATTAAAGGTGCGTGACGCCCGAACGGCCACACAGGGGATTGTTTCAAAGGGAAAGGCGTTTATTCACTTTTTCCCCGGCGGCTTTACTGAAATGACCGTAATACATCTAATAGACCAGGCAGAGAATGAAATGACCCTGGTAACAAGCCCGCTCACAGGGAAAGTAAAAATATATAAAGGCTACGTTGATGTTAAACAGAAGGCAGTATAGCAAAAACGGGTTTACGTTACTTGAGGTCATGATCTCGCTTGCCATACTCGCAATTGCGCTCGTGGCACTTTTATCTGCCAACAACAGAGCCTTAACGCTAAACCACGAGGCCACCAGGTTAACCGATGCCGTAACTATTGCCCGCGAGGAGATGGAAAAAATGTTTCTGGGCATTTTGCCGGAAGACGAAACACGCAAAGAGTTAAAAAAGGACGAGTTCCCCGGCCTTCGATGGAAAGCTACGGCGGTTGAAACAAAAATAGACGGCGTGCTGGAAGCGCAGGTACTGGTTTTTAACGCAACTGACAGAAATGAACGGCCTATCGTAACGTTAAAGTCGTATATAACAAAAAAATGAAAAAGACTTTTGCCGGGAAACATATTTTGAGAAGAAACGGTTTTACGCTTCTTGAGATACTTGTGGCCTCGTCTATTCTCTCGATAATAGGGGCGATAGTCTTCGGCGCATTAAACGGTGTGATGAGTGCGGGCCAAGGTGTTATGGAGAAAGCCGAGTTATATCAAACCACGCGATTTATAGTGCGCAAACTTACAGAAGACCTGCACACGGCATCGCTCTTCCCCAATAACAAGGAAGGGCTTTTTATCGGCGAGGATAGCGGAACCCGAAAGGATCAATCAGACAAAATAAAGTTTACGGGGTTTGGTCGCCGCCAGTTTTTTGTAAGTCACGGGTCGGATCAAGCGGAAATAGTATGGACAGCTAAAAAAGATAGCGAAGGGCATGTAGTTGCGCTGACAAGAAGTGAAAATTCGCATGTGGTCGACCTTGCGTCATTCTCATCTGCTGGTGAGGAGTTTATCGTTACAGAAAACTTGAAATCGTTTAACGCCAGATATTTTGCAGGAGGTATGTGGAGCGATTCTTTTTCGTCCAGCCACACTAATATTCTCCCTACTGCTGTGGAAGTAAATTTCACCCTTGAAGACAAAAACGGACTAAGGATTAAAAGAAACGTAATCATTGCGGTAAGAGAAGGCCCATGACACACAGGATTATGAAAAGGCAAAATGGAGCCGCACTGATATTAACAATCCTTGTCATCTCCATGCTAACCGTTATAGTGTTCGACTTTTTTCATTCAGCATGGACACAAACGGCACTGGCGTCATCATATGCAAACGACACAAAAGCATTCTTCGCCATAAGGAGCGGGCAGGCGGTGGCACGCAAGGTATTGATGGAAGACAAGAGAAACAATATCAACCGTGATTCTCTTGATGAGGAATGGGCACAAGGCTCCATACCTTTGCCGATAGACAACGACTATGTTTTTATTTCTATAAAAGACGAGGCCGGCAAGTTCAACATAAACTCGATGACGAGCTCACGCGGCTACCACCAGGAACGAAGAATAGCGATATTCAAGCGACTATTAGAACAGCTGAAGATAGATAGTAACATGGCCGACGCTATCGTAGACTGGTTAGACCCAGGCTCAGAACCACTACCGGGCGGAGCCGAAGATGGCTACTATATGACCCTTAAGAACCCGTACCGCCCAAAGAACAGCTGGCTCGATTCTATCGACGAACTTTACATGGTTAAAGGTATGACATACAAAATAATGGAAAAGCTAAAACCGCATATAACCGTATGGTCCGAAGGCAGAATGAACGTAAATACCGCAACCAAAGCCGTTCTCATGTCTCTTGACGACAGCATGACAGAAGAGCTGGCAAAAGGCATAATGCTTCTGCGCCTAACAACTCCTCTTAACAAAACAACAGACATAAAAAAGGTGCAAGGGATGGCTCCGATATATCCACGGATAGCATTGGACATCGCAGTCAAGAGCGATTTTTACATGGTTGAATCAAGTGTAACCATAGGAGAAAACTCCAAAACCATGCAAGCGGTATACAAAAGGAAGACTAACAACGTTAAAACGCTTTACCGAAAGATTTTTTAAAATGGCCGAAAGAATTATAGGCATAGATATCGATGGCGACGCCATAAAAGTAGCGGTGGTAGAAAAAAGTTTCCGCAACATGGAGGTTGTCCGTTTGGATGCACGCAAGATATCCGGCCATGCGACAAAAGACGAAATCGTAACTACCCTGAAAAAAATGATGGGTGAGATTAAATATGATGCTGATGAAGATATAGTAACAGCGGTTCTCCCCTCACGGCTTCTCTCATCAAGAACTATTACGGTGCCATTAAAAAAACGTAGCCAGATTCTTGAAATCCTCCCTTATGAGATAGAACCTTCAACCCCGTTTTCTGCCGATGATTTTGTTTGCGATTATGTTCCTGTTGAAAGTTCCGATGATGGCACGAAGCTTCTTTCAGCAATTGCTTTAAAGGCTGATCTTGCACAATGCCTGAACATCTTCAAGAAAGCAGATATTGCCCCAGACGTCGTAGTCCCTGCGCCGTTTGCAATTTATGTTGCCATTGATGACGATATAAACGCGCCTTCAGGTTCTCTTGGCGTAATACTTGAAACCATGCACGATTCAACAGGCATAACATTTTTAAAAAATAAAGTTCCCATAGCTTTTCATTTCCTGTCTCACAATACAAATGAAACCCCTTCAAAGAGAGCCAAAGCAATATCGTTGGAACTTGGAGGGATGCTAATGACGCTTGAACGCCAAGGAGAAACAGCGAAAATATCAACGGTGGCGGTGTGCGGCGAGCATGCGGAATCGGCAGAGCTATTACAAGAAATAAAAAGAGCTGTTTCTTTTTCCACGGTAAAAGCCATCCCGTCAGGCGTGCAAGCATCGGCATTAGTAAAAAATCTGGACGTTGGGTTATCGTCATTTGCGGGAGTTCTAGGAGCCGCATACCGCACAGCTGATTCCCGTGCAAAAGGTTCTATCAACCTCCTGACAGGAGAGTTTGAAAAAAAACAAAAGCTCACAGGCCATCGAAGTCAAAACATAATAACTGCGTCTCTTATAGCTATCCTGATAATAACTGCTTTCACATCCAGCATCATGGAAAGCGTGGCCCTTGATGAAAAACATAAAGACCTAAAAAAAGAGATACGCGCAGAATTCAAAAAAGCTCTTCCAGATGTAAAAAACATCGTTTCAGAAAGACAGCAACTCAAAAACGCCATGAGCAGTATTGAGTCTAAAACAGCCTTAATAGGGCCTGCGCTTATGGAGACCGATCCATTTTTGAAAAGGTTAACAGACATATCCAAAGCCGTACCTGCCGATGTTAAAATTGACATTAACGAGTTTGTTTACGAGTGGGAAATAATAGAACTTGCCGGGCAGACTGTCTCCTATGAAAAAATAGAGGCTTTCAAAAAGAATATAGAAGTTTTGCCGTGGGTAAAAAAAATCACGATAAAAAAGACTAAAGCGGCGGTTTCTTCAGAAAAAATAAATTTTCGTTTCGAGATAAAACTGGCTGTATAAGTGATGAAACAGGAATAGAGAAATGCTAAAAAATATAAACCCAAGAGAGCGCCTGTTGATTGTCACCACAATTATTTTTACGATAGTGGTGGCACTTTGGGTTGGT
>JAJRTC010000207.1 GCA_024278445.1 Nitrospirota bacterium | reverse complement strand
GCCCGACCTGCTTCTGCTCGACCTGATGCTCCCGGAGATGACAGGCTTTGAAATAGTCGAAAAATTGCGTAAAGAAGAGGCCACGGCAAAACTCCCTATAATTCTGCTATCGGCCAAGGGGCAGAAGGCAGACATAGAAAGAGGCTTGGGGTTAGGTGCCACAGAATACATGATGAAGCCGTTTGACATGAATGACCTTGTTGCCACCGTAAACAAATACCTTCCAGCAGAAACGACCGAAAAAGCAAGGGACAATGGATAACTCAGATACGGAAAAAATTTAATGGTAACCCCTTATCAGACAGGAAAAAAACTGCCGCCACTGTTTGTTACAGGGGTAGTTGCTATCTGCGTGCTACCCTCCATACTAAATCAGTTCGGGCTGGATTTCGGCACTCAAACAAATTTCGCCAATTTGCAACTTCACGAAAATATATCGATGCATAAGATAGCGGACGAGATGCACCATGCGCTCAAAGGCAGTTTCACCCATACCCTGCTTGAATGGAGCGCGTTTTGCGTCGCGATATTTACTGTAATTATGGCTTTCGTCCACTTCCATCTTAAAGGCTCCATCGTAACGCCGGTGGTCGGGATAGCCCTGTTTCTAGCCGGAAGCATGGACGCCTTTCACACGCTGGCCGCCACGCGTCTCATAGAAGCCGTGGCGGATAACAAGGATCTTATTCCGTTCACATGGGCCATATGCAGGCTTTTTACCGCGCTCATAATGATTGCCGGCATGGGCATAGCCTTGATAACGGGCATGAGGCAACACAAGGGAGGGATGAGGTTTGTAATCCTGATAAGCATAACTTTCGGGTTCATCGCGTATTCTATCATCAGCTACTGCGCCACAAGCGTAAACCTGCCTAACACCATGCTCCCCGATTCCATCATAAGCAGGCCGTATGACGTGGCTCCGCTTTTTCTTTTTGCTATCTCAGGATTAACGCTCTTCCCGAAAACATACAAGGCAATGCCAAGCTATTTCACACACGCGATAGTGATAAGCATGATCCCGCAAGTGACAACCCAGCTTCACATGGCATTAGGTTCCACCGCTCTTTTTGACAACCACTTCAACATCGCCCATTTCCTGAAGATCACAGCCTATATAGTTCCTTTCGCAGGCCTGGTGTTTGACTATATTTCCACATACAAAGCTGAAGAAAAAGCGGTAGAACAGTTAGAAGTCGCCCAGGCCAGCCTTATTAACACAACGCAGGAGTTGGTGAGCGCCAACAAGGAGCTGGAAACTGAAATCGGAGATCGCACAAAAAAAGAAAAAGCGCTTGTAGAAAGTGAAACACGTATGCGGGCCATCCTGAATTCTGCCGTAGACGCCATCGTCACAACAGACGAAAAAGGAAACATAGAGTCTTTCAACCCTGCCGCCGAAACGATGTTCGGCTATTCGTCAGAAGAAATAAAGGGGCAAAACGCCAAGATGCTAACGCACTTTCTTAACAAGCAAGAAGATGAAAACTATTTTGAAAAATATTTCAAAACGGATAAACACAATATCATCGGCAAAACGACAGAAGCCACGGGGCTAAAAAAAGACGGAACGACTTTCCCCATGACAATGTCTGTAAGCGAAGTTACGCTTGATAACAAAAAACAGTATACGACCATCGCACATGACATCACCGATATCAAGGTCGTAGAAAAGATGCTAAAAGATATCGCAGACGAGCTTCGCGAGGAAAAAACACAAACAGAGCTTATTCTAAGCGGCATTGGCGAAGGGGTCATCGTAACCGACCTTGACAACAAGACCTTACTCACAAATAATCTGGCTTCACACCTGCTTGGGTTTTCCGGCGATACAACCTTTAAGGCGGTAGAAACGATGTTAATCAATTGCGATTTAAAACCGGGGCAACTCGCAGACCTTTTAAGAGGTGAGGTACAAGGTTTCACAATCGATGTTATCCACCCTGTAACAAGAACCTTGAGCATCACAGGTTCCGATTTTGTTAACGCAGACGATACCGTTGCGGGCAGGGTTTACGTCCTTCACGACATCACGCGGGAAAATGAAGTTTCCAAAATGAAAAGTGAGTTCATATCTACGGTATCCCACGAGTTAAAAACTCCACTGGCATCTGTGCGCGGATATGTTCAACTGATAAAAGAGGGAGACGCAGGAGAGATAAACAAAACGCAGAAAGAATTTTTAGGTGTGGTGATGAGTGAAAGCGACAGGCTAACAAGCCTTATAAACGACCTTCTGGACGTTGAAAAGCTGGAATCAGGAAACATCACATTAAAAAAGGCATCTTTAGACATAACAGAGCTTGCAAAGAATGTGTTCACAACTATGGACAGGCTCGCAAATGAAAAAGGTATCACCATGAAAATCACACACCAGAACGAAAAAGTTGTGGTCATGGCAGACAGAAAACGTATGCATCAGGTTTTGGCTAACCTTGTATCAAACGCCATAAAATATACGATAGAAGGAGAAATGGGAATCGATTTTATATCAAATAACGGATATGCAGAGATTATAGTTTGGGACACTGGAATAGGCATTACCACAAAAGAGCAAGAGCATCTGTTCGAAAGATTCTACAGGGTGGATAACAGCATGACGCGTGAAGTGGGCGGCACTGGCCTCGGCCTTTTCATCACAAAAAATATAATTGAACTTCACGGAGGCTCCATGCGCGTTGAAAGTGAAAAGGGGAAAGGTAGCAGGTTTATTTTAAGCCTGCCCGCAGGAAATACAGACGAGTGAAAAAGGAAAAACGCTCATTTATGGCAGTAACTGTTTTTCCCTGTATCTACAGCGACGATAACTATATAATGATCTTTTCCATCAACGTGTTGACTGCGAGGAACTCATGCGAATAGGCGTTCTTACAGGTGGGGGTGACTGCCCTGGGTTAAACGCGGTTATCCGCGCCATTGTCCGAACCGGATATTACGAATACCACGACGAAGTTATCGGTATACGCGACGGGTTCGCAGGTCTTATACGAAACAGAACACATCCTCTGGACATGAATAGAGTTTCCGGCATCATGCCACGTGGCGGCACTATTTTGGGCGCGTCGAACAGAGACAATCCTTTTGATTATGCCGAGCATGGAAACGGCGGCATGACAACCACCGACGTATCTGACACCGTGGTTGAAAATTATCATAAAAACAAATTAGACTGCCTCATCGTCATAGGCGGAGACGGCACGCTCGATATAGCTCACAAGTTTATCGCTAAAGGGCTAAACATCATTGGCATCCCCAAAACCATAGATAACGACCTTAATGCAACCGAGGTAACCTTCGGGTTCGATACCGCCGTTGGAACCGTGGTAGACGCGCTTGACAAACTTCACACGACGGCGGAATCGCATCACAGGATCATGGTGGTGGAGGTTATGGGGCGTTATGCCGGCTGGATAGCCGTTGCCTCAGGAATAGGCGGCGGGGCGCACATAATCCTCATACCGGAAATACCTTTTGATATCGATAAAATTGTGCAAAAAATATATGAACGCAAAGGACGCGGGCGTCACTTCACCGTTATAGTTGTTGCCGAGGGGGCGACTCCTGCGGGCGGCGAAATGATTGTAAAACGAACAGTGGAGGGCGCCCCTGAAACCATGAGGCTTGGCGGGATAGGCGAACAGGTGGCAACCGAACTTGAAAAACTCACTAACATAGAAGCGCGTTGCACCGTGTTAGGCCACATACAAAGGGGCGGCACACCTTCTGCCTTTGACAGGATTTTAGCTACCCGCTACGGGAGCGCGGCTGTCGCTTTGGCGCACGAGGGTAAATTCGACCACATGGTAGCGCTTCATTCGGCAGATATAGTGCCGATGCCGCTATCCGAAGCTTTGCATAAAATGAAACGAGTAGACCTTAACGGAAGCCATATAAAAACCGTGCGAATGACTGGCATAAGCTTTGGCGATTAAATAAAAATAGTCCGTGGCCTCCGTAACCTTACCGGGGAAATTTGATGAATTGCGGTTAGCCTTGGGAAGCAGTTAAAATGAAGATAGTT
>JAJRTC010000206.1 GCA_024278445.1 Nitrospirota bacterium | reverse complement strand
TAGCTTCTAGCATCGACAGGTTATATCCGTCTTCATAAGGCGCAAGCGTAACGTTAAGATAAACCCTGTGGCTGGCATAGAGCGATTTTAAATTTTCAAACGATTTGGCCGGCCCGGAATTTTTGATAAACCGGTTGCTCCCAATAACGCTAATTTTAAAACCACGCGCAATTTCATCTTGAGTATCGGCACCCAGCATCATGTTACGCCCTCGTATAAGGTTACCCACCCGCAAAATTGTGCAATCGCTCCCGCCGTAGGAATAAAAATCGTTCGGGTCTATTCCGTGTTTGATAACAAGCCCGTCATCAAAACCCCAATCCGCAAGTTTTGATTCTGACACGAAAACAAAAGCGTCTGCCCGTTCTAAAAGTGGTTTTATATCGGCAAGATACTTGTTTCTCTTAACACTGTTGCCACCGATGGCAAGCTCCGTTGTGAGCTTGTTATGGAACAGCATTATCGCAGGCGTTGCAAACCGTGCAACAGCTTTTATATCTTGCGGGTTGTGGCACAAAACAAGATCATACTTTTTGTTTGCGAGTGACTCTTGAGCCTTGCTCACCGAAACGGTGCGTACGTTTTGCGGTTTTGGTCTTGCCGCCTTGTTCCATCGCCTTGGCACCGTATGAATTAATGGCTCTGCCACGTCGAAATGGTGGTTGGTTTTAGCCAGCAGGCAGATGTAAGGCTCGTGCCAGTTGAAGGTTAATATGGAAAGTCGGGATGCCACAGAATTTTCCCCGTGCAAAGGCATGTTACTCGGACTGAACCCGCAATATCTCCCTTTGTCGTTTAAAAATGTACATAACAAGGTCTTCCCTGTCACTATGGTTGATTTTGATAAAAGAGGTGGAAACCAGCCACTCTCCATCTCTCCCATCCACCTTGTTGCATACTTTCACCTCGGCCGCAACTTCCACAAGCATTGGCGGAAAAGTGGGAGGCGACATCCTCACCTGAAGCACGTCTCCAACGTTAAGTTCGCCCGTAACACGGATAGACGCGCCACCTGCAGAAAGATCGGTGCAAACACCCTTTTCCATATCAGGATCGTTATATGTTTTTTTGTCTACAAGGCTTATAACCCTGTCTATCTTTCTTTCAAGAGACATCCACATGGCATATATATGTGGTGACATCTCTTTAAACTCCGTAAGCTCGCGCAAATCGGTGGGCAGGTCGGTGAAAGCCGTTGGCGGGGTGGAAAACCTGTCGCACGTTCTGTGGTGTTCAATTTCAAGGGCTAGCGAGTGGGGGTCTTCCGCCACGCACCACATCAGCGGAAAAAAAACAGGCACCCGCACATCCTGCCGTTCAACAGGCTCATTCCTGTCCATCCTTTAACTCTCCTTAAACAAAGGCCGTTAAGGGTTATGCTACATCAGAAACGGGCTAAACGTCATCAAGTATCCACGCAACGGCAGGGCCTATTCCTTCTGCCACATGGTCAGGCGGATGGGCTTCCCCCCTTTCAACCTTGCCGACTTCACGCTCGCCAAACCCTGTGCGAACCAAAACCGTTTTAGCGCCGATGGCAAAACCAAGTTCTATATCAGAAACTTTGTCTCCCACCACATAAGAACTCTTCATGTCTATACTAAGTTCTTTTGCCGCCCGCAAGGCCATTCCGGGGGCGGGTTTCCTGCAAGCGCACGTCATGGCATATTGGGTAATAACTCCTTCCGGATGATGCGGGCAATATTCGATCCTGTCTATAATCACTCCCGCCTCACGCGTCATCTTCAATAAAAGTTCATGAACCTCGTTTACAAGTTCCTCGGTCATATACCCTCGTGCCACGCCACTCTGGTTTGTTACCACGACTATCGCAAAACCTGCGTCGTTTAGAGCCTTAATAGATTCAAGAGTGTCAGGATAAAGGCGGAACTGTTTTATGTCGCGGATATAATGATCTTCCACGTTCACACATCCGTCTCGGTCGAGAAAAACCGCTCTCCTGTTACCGCTCATTTTTCTCCCAAAGCCGTTTCACCATCATGGCCGATGAAACGCCTATGAAAAACCCAAGAACTGCGCCAACCGTTACGTCTAAAGGATAATGCGCACCAACGGCAACTCGCGACAGGCAAACCAAAAGACCGGCAGGAACGAGCCACCATAAAAGCGGACGGAATATCCAGCCTAACGCGCCCGCTACGGCAAGCGAGTTTACGGCATGGTTAGACGGTAGCGAAAAGGAGTCAACACAACTCATAAGCACGCGCGCTTCAGGAAAAGTTATGCAGGGCCTGGGCCTTGCGAAAAACGGTTTTAACACATAAAAGGTAAACATGTCGCCAACGGCGACGGCAAGCCCGGCAGAGATTACCGCCATGATCCCATATTTAGGGCTAACATAAATCATTCCCGCAACCAGAATCAGGATGGGGCCTATCCAGTCGTATTTGTTGGAAAGCATTACCATGAGCCAATCGGTCACAGGCCCGGCCATCCCGGAGTTTATCGCATGGAAAAGGGCGGTATCCATTTTTATTTATTATCTGGCACCCAAAGTTTGCAGATTGTCCCATGCCGTCATTACATCTGAAACCTTTATAGGTTCCATGCACTCACGCCCTTGCGGACAAGTTCTTTTGTAACATGGCGCACACGGTTCCTGAAGGCTTACCACACGGTTCAAGCTCCCGTACGGGCCGGTTCTCGCAGGGTTCGTAGGCCCGAAAAGAGCCACTACCGGGGTTTTTAGCGCTACTGCGAGGTGCATTGGGCCGGAGTCGTTCGTAACAAGCCCGCGTGAGAGCTTTAAAACTGCGGCAAGCCTGGCAAAACCTGATGAACCGGTAAGATCGACAGCGCTTGAACCAGCCACGGCCTTTACTTCGGCACCACGTTTTTTATCGTCGTCTGCGCCGATTATTACGGAGCGTAACCCTGTGCGCCGTAAAAACGCCAAAGCCAAAGCGCCAAATTTTTCCGCCGGCCACCGCTTTGTCTGCCACCTTGAGTTAGGATTTATCACAATAAAAGGTTCGGCGGGAGTTACGGTTTTTGCCCATTCAAGGTCATGGTCAGGAATTAAAAGCCCATACTCCACTTCCGAAGTGGCTGTTATGCCAAAAGGCGACAGGGCGCTCATATAACGTTCTATCGCGTGGACGTTCTCACCTATTGGCGCGACCTTGGTATTATAAAAAACAGGCGCCCCCTCCCTCGCATACGAGAACCCGATCTTAACCTTCGAACGGGCCGTATACGTTATGAGGGCCGACCGTAAAAGACCCTGAAGATCCAAAACGGCGTCATACTCCCGCTCACGCAGTTCCATGATGAAATCTTTGATTTGCGATACCACACTCTGTTTCCATATTTTTCCAAGCTTTTTACGCCTGAAAATAATTACCTCATCCACATATGGAGAAAGTTCGACCAGTTCTTTATAAATGTCGGATACGACCCATACGATTTGCGTATCAGGGTCGCTCTTTTTAATAGCACGCACAACCGGAAAAGTGTGAATCACATCCCCCATGGAGGAGAGCTTTACCACAAGAACATTTTTTTTAGCGTCGGCGCAACAGTTATTCATCCGGACAATCGTATCAGAAACACTTTTACCGGGGTGCCTCTAATAATTATCTGCCTGCAAAAAGAGGTAAAACCTTTTTTTACTGCATGGAACCCATTGAAAAACCGCCCCTTTTATCCACAAAAAAATACCAACGCCTAAGCCCTTTAAAATCAATCTATTTGTTATTTGAATATGTATTATTTTAGTACAAATTATTTTTGCTTTTTGTTATAATCCGAGGAGCGCTAGTAAGCTTTAGGAGGCTCAAAAATGTTCAAAGACGCCGTAGCTCTTGTGGTAGACGACCAAGGCACAATCAGAAGCATCATAGTAAAAATCCTTAAAGAACACCTCCACTTTAAGGAAATCTTTCAAGCGCCAAGCGCCACCCGTGGCATAGAACTCCTTGAAACAGAAAAATCTATAAGCTGGATTTTTAGCGATTGGGAAATGCCAGGCATGAAGGGTGACGAGTTTTTGCAGATTGTACGGGCAAACCCGGAAACCGCACACCTCCCGTTTCTGCTTATTACCTCCATGAACGAAAAAGAGATACTCGTAACAGCGGCACATGCGGGTGTATCTGAAATTTTAATTAAACCTTTTACACCAACACTAATGATAGACAAGGTGCGGAAAGTCGCCGCCCTTACGGAACGTCGCGCGGCTGAGCGATTCAAGGCGAATATAAAAGTGCCGGTAAATGTGCAACTAGAATACGGAGTCGGGCTTTCCGCCTCATTGGATAACATCTCGGAGACAGGTATTCTGGTAAAAACACAAATCCCGAAAAATATGCGCGCCCCATATGTTTATAACGAAGCCGGATTGACCTTACACGGGGAATACGGAGTAGTTCAATTAAGGGCAAGCATCGTACGAATAGAGGTAGATCAAAGCTCGCAATTCTCCCACCAGTTCATCGTGCTCGCGTTCCATATATCTGAAATCGACTATAAAAACAGGGAAAAACTGCAAGCGTTCATAGAAACGTTAAAAGAAAAAGCGCCGGAACTTGTAAACTGACAGCCCGTTTATAGTGTAAGCTTTATTATGCTTCCAGGCTTACTAGGCAAAAAAACACGCCACCTGTTTTTTCCGGAACGTTGTGTGGCCTGCGGTAAATGTGACAACGAAATCGACGGCGTATTATGCTGGCCTTGCCGCAACTTAATAGAATCGTTGCCGAAAAACCTTTGCGGCGTCTGTGGCCGACCTCTTCCGTTTGATTATGAAATAGACACGGGTGAATTTTATGAATGTGGCGACTGCAGAAAAAAACCGCCCCCTTTTAAACGGTTAAAATTTGCCCTTG
>JAJRTC010000205.1 GCA_024278445.1 Nitrospirota bacterium | reverse complement strand
TGTTTTTGTGGAAGTTCTGGATAACGGCGAGGGAATGGATGCTGAAACCATGTCTAAAATTTTCGACCCGTTTTTTACAACCAAATTCATAGGCCGTGGTCTTGGGCTTGCCGCCGCGCTTGGCATAGCTCGTGGACACGGTGGAACTATTTCTGTGAAAAGCGACCCTGGCGCTGGGGCATGTTTCAGGGTGTTTTATCCTGTCGCCACGAAGCCGCCTGAAAAAAAGGTGGAACGTCAATTACCAACCCGCAATAAGGATAACGATAACGGAGGTAGAATCAAAACTGTTCTTGTTGTTGATGATGACTCCCACGTCCTGGACGCCACCATCCGCATGCTCAAAAAAGCCGGTTACAATGTGATGTCGGCAAACGACGGAGGCGAGGCTATTAGCGTGTTCCGTGACCAGCACGAAAATATCGACCTTGTTCTTATGGACGTAAACATGCCCGTATTACGCGGAGAAGACGCTTTTGAACAAATGTGCGAGATACAAAGCACAGCCCGCGTGATTCTTACCAGCGGTTACTCCGTAAAGGAGGCATCTACACGCTTTGAAGATGCCCCGCCCGCAGGGTTCATACAGAAGCCATATACCTTCAAGGACCTTGTAGATAAACTTGAGCAAGCCTTGATGTAATTATTGCACTGGTTCGCCCACGGCTTCTCTTACCGCCGCTATTATCTCCTGCCTGTCCAAAGGCTTTTTGAATGTTTTTGTGGCGCCGATACTCTCCGCTATGGTGAGGAAATCGGCTTTCACCACTCTTCCGCCTCCCGTTATGGCAAAAATCTTTACCCTGGGGTTTTCGCGTTTAAGATTGATGATGGTTTCGAGGCCTCCCTTGTTTGGCATGATGATGTCCGTTATAACGAGTTCTGGTGAATGTTCCAGAAAAGCCGCCGCCCCTTCGTTGCCATCGGATGCTTCTGCCACCGCATAACCTTCCATTTCCAACATTTGTTTTAGCATTTCGCGTCCCTGAATATCGTCTTCGATTACAAGTATCTGTGCCATGTCATGTCCTTTCGTCCAAGTGGGTTAAATCTAGTGTGTTGCGAACCGCCGTGGCAAGTTCCTGCCCTATTACAGGTTTCATTATGTATTGCCGAAAGCCTATTTCTTTTGCCAGTTCCGGGGTTATAAGGTTGCTGTAACCTGAGCAGAGAAGCATTGGAATATCCGGCCTTATGACAAGCATTTCGCTGGCAAGCGCTGAGCCTGTCATCTCGGGCATCGTATGATCCGTAATTACCAGGTCATATTTATCCGGGTTGTTGCGGAACGCTTCGAGCGCTTCTTTGGGGTTCGTAAAAAATTCTACGTTGTATCCAAAGTCCGTTAGAGCCATGCTCCACATTTCCGCCAGAGGTCTCTCGTCGTCTACGAGGAGTATGCTTTCGTCACCAATTGGTGCTTTGTCGCTGGTTCGAGATGTCTGTTTTTCTTCCTGGGGTGGTTTTACTGTTGGCAGATAAACGGTAAAGGTTGTTCCTTTGCCAGGCGTGCTTTCAACGTTTATGGCTCCGTCATGGCTCATTACTATTCCGTGAACCGCAGAGAGCCCCAGCCCCGACCCTTGCCCGACTTCCTTGGTGGTGAAGAAAGGCTCGAATATTTTTTTAATGGTCGCCTCGTCCATGCCGGTTCCGGTGTCGGCCACAGAAATAGTTATGTATGCCCCTATATGCAGTTTAGGGTTGCCTGCGGCTGTTTGCTCGTCCACGGTTACAGCTTTTACGGAGATTTCAAGATCGCCTCCCTTCTTCTGCATGGCATGGCCCGCGTTTACGCAAAGGTTCATTACGACCTGTTCGATTTGCGTTTTGTCCACCATTGCGGAGCCTGAGTTAGTATCGATATCGGTGACGATTTTCACTGTAGAGGGAATAGTGGCGCGGAGCATTTCTATGGAGTCGCTCACTATATGGTGAACTTTTTCACAAAAACGGTTCTGCTCTTCCTGTCGGCTGAATGAAAGTATTTGCCGCACAAGGCTTTTTGCCCGCATTCCCGCCTTTAACACCTCTCCTAAGTTTTTCCGCTCGCGACTATTCTCCTCAAGGCGTTCTATCGTCATGTCGGTATAGCCTATGATGGCGGAGAGAATATTGTTAAAATCGTGGGCTATTCCGCCCGCCATCACACCGATGGCTTCCATTTTCTGAGCTTGTAAAAACTGGGCTTCAAGCTCTCGGTTTATCTCTTTTTCCTTTCTTAAGGTTTCATTCAGTCTGAGCAGGCTTTCGGTTCTTTTCTCAACGAGTTGTTCTAAACGTTCCCTGTGTTTTGAAAGTTGCGAGCTTGTCCAGTGCCGCTCTATCCCCCTGTGTATCGCAACCGAAACCTCCTCCATGTTGAGCGGTTTCATGAGATAGTCAGAAGCGCCGTATTTAAGTGCGTTTATGGATGAATCCGGGTCGTCACGTCCTGTGCATATTATGACTTGCGTGTGCGGGGATGTATCTTTCATTTTCTGGAGTAGCTCAAGCCCGTTCATTCTTGGCATGTTTATGTCGCTTATGATAACGGTGGGTTCCGATTCCTGCGCTCGCTCCAAAGCTTCCTCACCATCGGCGGCCTCGCTAAAGGCCGAGTCCCAGAACTCCAGCTCAAGATATTTGCGTAGCTGCCTGCGCATCTCGCTTTCGTCATCGACGATGAGAATTCTTGTTTCTTCTCTTTCACCCATTTTGATTTTCGTTGTTATCGTTAAGGGTTATCAGCATTGTTGTTCCTTCGTCTTCTTTTGTAGACTCAACCTCTATGCTTCCGCCAAAGCCTGTGATGATCTGGTAAGAAATAGAGAGGCCAAGCCCTGTGCCTGCTCCGGCTTCTTTTGTTGTGTAGAACGGCGTGAAAATATCTTTTAACCCTTTAGCGGGCATGCCGCCTCCGTTATCTTTTACCCGTATATACGCTTTCCCGTTTTCTTGTAATACGCTGATATCGATAAATTTAGATCGGTCGTCTTTTACCGTGTTTAGCGCGTCACGTGCGTTTGTAATCATGTTTACTATTACCTGGCTTAACTTGTTAAAAGAACCTAACGCCATAACGGGTGTTGCAGGCGACGCTACGTTGAGAGTTATGTTATGGGTCTTAAGCTGGGCACCGAACATTTTTATGGATGTGTCTATAGCCTTGCGAACGTCGATGGCCTCCATTTTGCCGGTTTCTTTTCTTGCAAAGTCACGCATGGCGGAAATAACCTCTACGGCACGCTGGACGTTATCTACGATTATCATTATTTCATCGAAGATCGAGTCTTTCTGAAGCATGTCGGCACCAAGCATTTTTATAAGGAGCTGGCATGTAAGGTTTATATGATTTAGCGGCTGATTAAGCTCATGGGCCACGCCTGATGCGAGTTCTCCTATGGCGGCGAGTTTTTCTGATTGCAGTAAACGTTCACCCTGTTTGTTGAGTTCTTCTTCTGCCTTTTTTATCTCCGTGATATCGCGCATGACGGTGAGGAACTGACGGTTTTTGCCATCGTCATCTTCTATTCCCACAATGCTGAGCATCTGAGGGTAGACTTCTCCGTTTTTACGCCTGTTCCACACCTCTCCATCCCAATATCCGTTTTTCTCTAAAGAAATCCAGATGTTTTTGTAAAATTCTTTGGGGCTTTTGTCCGATTTCAAGATATCGATCGCCTTTTTACCTCTTGCTTCATCTTCGGTATAGCCAGTAATCGAAGTAAACGCCGGGTTAACAGAGCGTATTGTTCCGTCTGCGTCTGTGATTATTATTCCTTCAATCGTATTTCGGTACACTGTGTCGGCCAGGCGTAGCTGATCCTGATACAGCTTGCGCTCTGTAATGTCGGAGCCGAGAAGGATGAAGCCTGCGCTCCTGTTTTCGGTTGCTGTATCCCCGGTGACATGGCTTAGCGTTAGTCCCAGGAAACCTGTTTCGCCGTCCGGTTTTTCGTATTGCATGTTTTCTAAGCTAAACTCTTTTCGCTCTGGCTGATATTTTGGGAATTTTGTGTTGAATTCGTTCCAGTCCCATTTAATCCCGGAGTCCTCGAATCGTTGCCCTACGATATCCTGGCCCTCGACCCCGAAGGTTCTGCTTGCCGCTTCGTTCCATCTTGTTATGATTCCATTCTTGTCTACCCCTATGAAAATTGATGAGATGGCCGCAAGTAGCCTTTCTGTTTCTCTATGTGCCTCTGTCAGGGCTTTTTCGGCTTTTATCTTTTCCTCTATTTCGCTTGCCATTTTCCCATTGACGCGTATAAGCCCAACCGTTCGCTCTTCAACCCTGTCTTCCAGTTCTTCTTGTGTTTTTCGAAGCTCCTCTTC
>JAJRTC010000204.1 GCA_024278445.1 Nitrospirota bacterium | reverse complement strand
TAACCAACACTTTGCCAGCGGGCGCTCCTTTAGGTTTTTTGAGCTCTTTAACATAGCAGTAGGTAACTTCGCCTTTTCCGGCCTTCGCCGCTTTTGAGTAATTAAGCGCCAACATCGCCGCTTCAGCAAGCGTGATGTCAGGTATCTGCTTTAAGCCTTTTGGTAGCTTAACCACAACGTGGGAGCCGGGATAATCTCGTGCATGTAGCCACAGGTCTCGCCCGTTCGATTTTTTAAAAGTGATTTCGTCATTTTCCCTGTCGTTTCTGCCGACGAGCGCGGTATAACCATCGGAAGTGATAAACCTTCTTGGGCCGGAGTATCCTGCTTTTCCTTTCTCTCTGGTTTTTGGCTTGCGCAGGTTTGCTTGCAGGTTTGGTTCTAGTTCACTTGTGTCGGTGGCAGACTCAATTTTTTTTATCTTTCCGGCAATAGCTTTTTCGTTATCGATAAGGTTTTTGAGCTCGTTTTCTATTCTTGGTATTCCCTTCTCATGTTTCCTGCTCCACTTGTAGTAACGTTTTACGTTTTCGGAGGGGGAGATTGCAGGATTTAGAACGATATTTATTTCCCTACCTTCGGCACTATAAAAATCGGTGGCCGTGATGGAGCTTGCCCCTTTTTTTATTGCTGTAAAATTTGCTTGCAAAATGTTGCCCAGGTTCCTGTCGTTAGAGTGTTTTTCAAGCTCTCGTCTTTCCTTGTCCAACTCTTTTTTTCTTTTCGCCGTTTTTTTAAGCTGAGCTTTTAACGGTGCCAATGCTTTCTGTTTAGCGCGGTTTAGAATATCGAGGCGCACGATCTCTTTGTATCGCCTATCCAGCTCCATGTTAAACGAGAGGCCGGATTCCCATTCTGCCTCAGTTTTTGTGGAAACTGCATTGGCTGGTGGTTTTGGGGGTGGCGTATAAATTTCTCCCGGCCTGTTGTGTGATTTCCGGGATAGCGCAATGGCAACGATACGGTCTTCTTCGCCTAACAGATAAAGGTTCCCCCTAGGCCCCATAAGCTCCGCTATGAGCGCCGACCCTATAAAATCGAGCCTCACTATTCTGTCTGCGTTAACCTGCGATATCTTTCGTAGCGGACTTCGCGATGCCGCTTTTTTGAACATTTTTGTGAAGTGCGACGGTTCTATTTTTCCGTCGGGCGCCTCTGCGAGCAGGTGTATCCTGCTGTTTGCGGGCGATATCGATATTGCGAGCCACAGTCTTTTGCCTCCCTGCCGTAACTCAACCCCCCACTCGTCTTCGGCCAAACCCCACACCTTGTTTAAAAAGGCGCTCTCGATGTTTTGCGATAGTTCCGATATGACGCAGGATATTTCAGATACTGTCAGGTTCATCTTTTACCATCTTGAGTTTTCTAAAAAGCCGGATTATCCCCCGCCTCGCATATTTCGGCAAACTTTTTTGGGAATAAATTACGGGAAGCCCGTCTTACATAATGAACGAGGAAATATCACAAGTTGTAAAATTAATGATTATTTTCGTACCAATAAGTTATACTTTGATGTGTCGAATATTACTTTGGAGGTCTCATATGCGTGATAGAAATTTTTTTGGTGTTTCAGTAACTACTTTGCTCATCGTCTCAATGATGGCGTTTTTCTCCCTGCTTGTGGGCGACGAGGCTTTTGCCGGGAACCCGTGTAACCCATGCGCCAAGAAAGAAAAGAATGCGTGCAACCCGTGTAATCCGTGTGCGAAAGGTAAAAAACGTTTAAGAACAGAGAAGGCAAAAGATTTTAAAAAGCTTGTCGCGTTGGGTAAAAAGCTTTGGAACGATGAGGGGCTTGGTAAAAGCGGGCTCTCTTGCATGACTTGTCATGAAGGTGCGGAATCTTTGAAGATGGACAAACATATGGGCATGTGGCCGCATCAGGTGAAGATGGCCGATGACATAATGACGCTCGACCAGATGATAAACTTCTGCATGATAAACCCGATGGAAACAAAACCGTTGGACCCGAACGGTGTAAAAATGACGGCTATGGCCGCCTATTATCATCATTTCACCATGTCTCACATGGGAAAAAAGGGTGGGATGAGCCATCACAACCCGTGCAACCCGTGTGCAAAAAACCCGTGCGCCAAAAACGCGTGTAACCCGTGTGCTAAAAACCCTTGTGGCAAATAGCCGGTTATTACAATAGCTGTAACCTGTAATGAAAAAGTTTTTAGTTACGACGTTTATATGTGTGGTGGCTCTCGGTTATTCATCGGGGGCCGCCGGGTTTTCGTTTGATCGTCACTGGGAAATGCCTATTCCCTTGCAGGGGAAGGCTCCTGCTGATTTTAGTGATCTTGAAAGCTCTCTTAATCCTGAAAGTTGCGGCGAATGCCACGAAGCGCAGTTTAGCGGATGGGAAAAAAGCCGCCACGCCCTTTCCATGGGGCCAGGGATTGTGGGGCAGTTAGGCGAGCCGTGGCTGGATAAAGAAACTATCGAGATGTGCCTTGATTGCCATGCCCCTTTGGGGGAACAACGGATTTTTGCAAAGAATAAGAAGGGTGGAGAGCTTGAGAAAAATCTATTTCTAAAAACCGGGCTTCACAAAAAAGGGCTTGTGTGCGCCGTGTGTCATCTGCGTAAAAACATTCGGTATGGCCCGCCCGCATCGCAACCTTCGCAAATTGAAGATCCGCCGCATGGAGGTTTTGTTGCGGTTAAGTCTTTTAACAGCGCAAAGTTATGCCGCCCGTGCCATCAGTTTGAGCCTTGGGGCAGGAGGATTAACGGAAAACTTTTAGAGGATACCTTTGGGCAATGGCAAAAGAGCCTCTATTCTGAAAAAGGTGTTCAGTGTGCCGATTGTCATATGAAAGAGAGGGCGCATGCGTGGAAAGGGATACATGACAAACAGATGGTGCAAAGCGGTGTTGATATCGTAGCGGAACGCGCGGGCGGTAATGTCACCGTTACTATAAAAAATAGTGGCGTAGGCCACTTTTTCCCGACCTATGTAACTCCGCAGGTTATCGTTGCGCTCGTGGTGGATGGCAAGGTTGTGTCGTCAAAAAATGTTGGGTGGAAGGTTCCGCTCGATCTCTCGGAAGAGGAGTATGACACTCGCATACCGCCGGGAGAAACATGGAGGGCGCATTTTACGTTGCCGGATAATGTCGTGGGTGGCAGTGGCGCTTCCATAACTGTTACGGTTCACCCTGACGATTTTTATCACAGGTTTTACGAGTCGTTATTAAAAAATCCTCCCGATGGAATCAACCGTGATCTTATTAAAAAGGCGCACGAAGAGTCTGGCAACTCTAGCTATATCCTTTACGAGAAGGTTTTGGGTTTTTAAACCTTTTTTTGGCACCGGCAGGTTTTCGTTTGCCGTCATTAGGCGGATGTACAAGCTTGCCCTTGCCATAACCAATGAGGTCTGTCCGCCCCGCCTGTTTTAACGCGTTTCTTACGTCCTTTTCGTTTTCCGGCTTGAAATATTGCATCAGCGCCCGTTGCAGTTTTCGTCCGCCCGCTGTTTTTTCAACATAAACTTCGCGCCCCGTCGTAGGGTCTATCCCTGTGTAATACATGTCGCCCGCAAGGGTCATAGGGGCCGGAATAAAGTCTTGCACCTGCCGTGGACGCAACCTGTGTTCCTTAAGATAGATGCCAAGCTCCGCCTGTTCTCCCATGTCGCACCCCGGGTGGGAGGAAATAAAGTAGGGGACTATATATTGCTCCAACCCCGCCTTTTTTGATTCTTCTGAAAACTTTTCATGGAACCTGTCATATTCCTCGATGGGCGGTTTTTTCATCGCTCGCAACGTTTCAGGGTCGCTATGCTCAGGCGCTACCTTGAGCTGGCCCGATACATGATGGCTTGCAAGTTCTTTTATGTATTCAGGCGACAGGTTAGCCAAGTCATACCTCACTCCCGACGCGATAAAAACCTTTTTAACGCCGGGAACTTTTCGCGCTTCTTTCAACATTTCCAGTTGAGGGCCATGTTCCGTTCCCAACACTTTACATATGTTCGGGTAAACGCACGACGGACGCCGGCATACCGATTCCGCTTTCATATCCATACATCGCATTTTATACATGTTAGCCGTCGGGCCGCCGATGTCTGATATATATCCTGTAAAGCTTTTCATGTCGGCGATCTTTTTAACTTCCGACACGATAGATTCTTTCGACCTGCTCTGTATTCCTTTCCCCTGATGAACGGTTAACGCACAAAAAGAGCATCCGCCAAAACATCCGCGCATGGCGGTTATGGAAAAGCGGATCATCTCATACGCCGGAATTTTTAATTTATAAACGGGGTGAGGCAGGCGGGTGAACGGTAAATTATAAATTTCGTCCATCTCGTTTTCAGAGAATGGCAGTGCGGGCGGGTTTACAAGAACGTATCTGTTGCCATGTTTTTGCACAAGCGCCCGGGCAGAATACGGGTTTTGGCCCAAGTGAATTATTCTCGACGCTCGCGCATATTTTACTTTGCTTTTTATCCCTTCCTCGTGTGACGGAATGGTTGTCGCCCCATCGCCAATCTCTTTACGCTCGTCCACATTTATAGCTATGGCCGTTCCGCGTATTCCTCTTAACTCTTTTAAGTTTGCGCCGTCCTTTACAGCTTCGACGATCTCTTTTATGGGCCTCTCGCCCATGCCGTATACGAGTATGTCGGCTCTGCTATCTAACAGTATCGAACGGCGGACTTTATCGTCCCAGTAATCGTAATGTGCAAACCTGCGGAGCGAGGCTTCAAGCCCGCCTATTAGTATAGGCGGATTGTCAAAAAGCTCGCGTAGTTTGTTGCAATAGGCAATGACGGCTCGTTTCGGACGAAGCCCTGCTTTCCCCCCCTCCATATACGCGTCGTCAGAACGTGGTTTTTTAGAGGCTGTCGTCCGCATTATCATGGAGTCGAGATTGCCGGCCGTGACGCCGAAAAACCAGTTTGGCGCGCCGAGCTTTGTAAAATCGTCAGAGTTGTTTATATCTGGCGCGGCTATGATGCCAACCTTTGCACCCAAAGATTCGAGGTATCGCCCGATAACGGAGATGCCGAACGAGGGATGATCTACATAGGCGTCGCCCGTGATAAGGATTACGTCAAAGGTCTCAAAGCCCAGCTCTTTTGCTTCTTTAAGTGACGCAGGGATAAAACGTGTTGGCATCCGGTTATTATGGCACACTATACGCTGTGAACATTAACGATGGAGACATCTTATGGGAAACCCTGATTTAGAAAAGTTTATCGAGAAACAGCGGGCAGGCTGGAACGGTGTGGCCGAAGGATGGGAGCGGTGGGACGCGTGGATCGACGAGTGCCTTGCGCCTGTAGACCACGAGATAGTGAGTTCATCCGAGGCAGAACCCGGTTTTGACACATTGGATATCGGAAGCGGCACGGGCTACCCTGCCGTTCGCGTGGCTGAAGTGGTGGGGCGTGCTGGGTCTGTTGTTGGTGTCGACTTGTCTGAGAATATGCTGAACGTCGCACGTCGAAGGGCCGTGGCGAAAGGTTATGACCACCTTGATTTTAAAACGTGTGACGCGCGCTCGTTACCGTTTGAAGATGAAAAATTTAACACGGTAACTTCACGGTTCTGTTTTATGTTTATCCCCGAACTTGAAAAAACTATCGCCGAAACATCTCGTGTTTTAAAAGAGGGTGGTTGTGTTGCCGCCGCCGTGTGGGCTTCTGCAGATAAAAACCACGCGCTCTCCATGCCGGTTGAAATCATGCAGGAATATCCCGAAGTTCCCAAGCCTCCTCCTTCGGCTCCGGGTATCTTCAGCCTTGGCGCGTCAGGTGAGCTTGCCGGAAGGATGGAGCAGGCCGGGTTCTCTGATATTCAGGAGAGTTACGTTCACATGGTATGGGAATATCCGTCGAGTAAAGATTATTTTGAACGCCTCATGGATATGGCGGCTCCGATGAGGGGAATGCTTGCGATGTTGCCACCGGAAAAACAGATAGAAGCCAAAGAAAAGATAATTGGCACGGCAGAAAAGTCTGTTGTCGAAGGAGTTTTGAAGGTGCCGGGTATTGCGCTTGTTGTTAAAGCAAGAAAGAAAACCGGCTAGCCATTTTATTACTGCATTCCGCCAAGGGCGCTGTCCCATGTGTATGGCCCTGTGAGGCAGT
>JAJRTC010000203.1 GCA_024278445.1 Nitrospirota bacterium | reverse complement strand
AGAGGTTGCGCTTCAGTGGACAGAGGGAACCGAGGCAAAAATATATTCATATGCCAACTCCGTTTATACGTCTGATGGTGGAGCCCATGAAAACGGGCTTCGCAACGCGCTTACAAAAACCGTTCGAGCGCACATTGAGAGAACAAGTGGAAAAGGGAAACCTGTTTCTATAACATCCGACGACGTTCGCGAAGGGCTTATAGCCGTTCTTTCCGTTTTTATCGGGAACCCGCAGTTTCAGGGGCAGACAAAAGAAAAGCTGAATAATCCTGAAGTGATTTCTATAGTAGAGTCTGCCGTTAAAACGGCTTTTGAACGGTATCTTTTGGAAAACCCGTCAACGGCGGAGGCTATTGTGGGCCGGATAAAACTCGCGGCGCAGGCGAGAATGGCGTCCCGTGCGGCAAAAGATACTGTTATGCGCAAAACATCTCTTAGCCACAGGCTGACATTGCCAGGCAAACTTGCCGATTGCTCGTCTACAAACCCGTCTAACACGGAGCTTTTTATTGTGGAGGGTGATTCGGCCGGCGGTTCTTCAAAACAGGCGCGTGACAGAACCAGGCAGGCTATTTTGCCACTGCGTGGGAAAATATTGAACGTAGAGAATGCGACAGCCGAGAAATTGGCCGCAAACAATGAAATAAAAGCGCTGGTAACAAGCATTGGAGCCGGGGTGGGCGATACTTTTAACTACTCAAAACTGCGTTACGACAAAATCATAATCATGACCGATGCAGACGTGGATGGCGCACACATAAGCGCTCTTTTGTTAACGTTCTTCTATCGTTACATGCCTGAATTGATAAACCGTGGGCATATATATCTTGCCCAGCCGCCACTGTTTCGTATTGAGCTTGGCAAAGATTCAAAATATGCACTGGACGAAAAGCAGAGGAATGAAATTTTGGAGAAAGCTCCCAAAAACGTAAAACCTGTAATTCATCGGTATAAAGGGCTAGGGGAGATGCCTGCCTCCGTTTTAAAAGAAACGACTATGGATTTATCCAAACGCATATTACTTAAAGTTGCGATAGATGATATCGAGACTACCGATTCCGCGTTCACGCGGCTTATGGGTAAAGACGCTTCCGCCAGGTACGACTTTTTAAAAGAAAATTCCGCCGCTTTTGTTTCATCTGGCGGGGAACTCGACTTTTAGGTTACATCCTGTCCCAAACCCACTTGTTTTCTTTTGGGCCTGCCGTTAATACGCTGTTATCGTCAGAAAACGAGTATAAACCGGAATTCAAGACCGCTTCCGTAGTAGATTCCACGGCTGGTGTGCATTCAACTGCTGTGATGATTTCTTCATATGTTTCAGCCTCATAGTCAACAATATGGGAGCCTGTCCAAGTGCAGGTAACAGTGGCCCACACAATAGTTCTTACAGAAGTGAATGTTGACCTTGCCGTTTCCGACTCAGGTACGGTTATCACTAATGTTCCGGAAATGATACCGGTGGAAGACGGGGGAACGGCTCCCTCGTTAATGTTCAGGTTCCATGTTCCAAGCCATAACTTTTCATTAGCCGTGATCTCTTGGGGGGTGGTCAACACCGGGCTTACAAGAAATTGGTCTGTTGAGGTTGCCCCACAGCCGATCAGAGGTAAAAATAGCATGGCCCCAAAAGCTACGAGGCTTTTTACGTAATGTCTCACAAATTTTTCAAGCATATGCAAAGTTACAGCAATAAAAGTAGTTTGTAAAGAATTGGAGAGAGAGAGAGCTTACATTGCCCCTTCAGTCTCAATCTTTATTACATGGCCGCAATGTTTGCAGTGCGACGCGTCGAAATCATGGCGCGACAAACCGCAATCGGGGCATTTATAGTAGGCTCGTTCGGGCCGCAAAATGCTTTTGGCAAGTTTTACAAACAAGGTTATCCCGAAAACCATAATTAATATCGCCAAAACATGCCCACTTGTGCCACGAAGCGTGATATCGCCGAACCCTGTGGTAGTGAGCGTTGCCAGCGTAAAGTAAAGAGCGTCTATGTAATTTACGATCAGCGGGTTTTTTTCGACCTGCGTAACATAAACTATGTCTGTCATTATGAAAATAAACACGCCCAGGTTTACAACGCTTGTAACAATTTCTTCATGACGCGTAAACCATCCGCGTTTGCCTTTTAGCATCCTTAATATTCGGTAGGTACGCAATATGCGAAGGGCGCGAACAACACGTAAAAAAGCGAAATTGCCGGAAATAAATGGGGCAAAGAGCGAGACTATGACAATCAGGTCTATAAGGCTCATAATCTCAAAAACAAAAAGCAGCCGTTTGGGAGCAATCCAGATTCTGGCGCTATACTCGACCAGAAACAGAACGCCGAAAAAAACTTCCAACGACCTTACAACCAGTTTGTTATGAAAAACAGGATCCAGAACAAAAAGAAAAATTGCGGCAAAGTTGGCGACAAGAAGAAAACGATTTAAATTTATGCTTTGCCGACTTTTGGAATGGAGCAGTTTTGCTGTTTTTTCCTTAAGAGTTTCTTGAGCTTTACTCACAAATTCAAAATCCTTTTAGTTTTCCATTAAACGATAAGAGGGAACCGAGGAAACATTTTAGTAGACCTGTGTTTATAAAGCCACCTTGCGGCTCACTGTGTGCGAGTTTACATAATGTCTCTTATCGGAAGATGGGGGGCGCAAAGCAAACAGGTAGTATAGAAAAGTAGTATAGAAAAGTTGACAATTATGATGACTATAAGCTATTGTATCAAATAGGGATATATGAACTCGGAGCGTAACATGCTACAAGAAAACCTGAAGTATTTCTACGATAACTACGATTTTGATATGCTCGCGGATTGGTTTTCAATTGCCGATCCTGTTGCGATTGCGCTGAATCCGTTTGTTTTCGTTCCCATCATCATAGTTTTTGCCATGTTCTACTCTAACAAAACCATTGACCTTGCACAGAGGCTTATTGTGTATGTACCGGTGCTTGGCTACCTTTTCGTCACGTTCGTAATTTTGAAAAACGATATAATCTCCGGCACCGGCCCGTTCATCATGTCTATGGTCGCCTTTTTCATAATAGTCGGCTGGCTTTTGTGGACAAAGCTTTTGAAGAGTTGACTGTAACCTTTCACCTTCGCCGTCGCTGAATGTTATCTCGTTTGATTAAAACGCCAACGCCGGTGTTTGGATGCCAGGTGGAATCTATAACGATTTTACCCTTTCCACCGGTCATCCCGATAACGATCTGGTTCCCTCTTTTGTCGCCTTTATCCGCGGTTTCGTAGAAACGACCGACAAACGAATTGGGCGACAGGAGCATCGCGTATGCATATGCGAGCGTTGGTGCAATCTCCTCTCTTGGCCCGAGACTGCGGCGTTGCAACGTGGGGCTAACATAAACTTTCGTTTTGATAAGATACCATCCCGTCCGCAAGACCTTCTGGGCGAAGCGTTGGTTGCGATACCACTTGTTCCGCCTGCCGGAGAACATTTTCCTTGTAGAAAAAGCGGATGAAAAAGACGATACGTTCGCCTTTCTCCCATTCAGTGTAAACCGGGGGACATAGTAAAACAGCAGGCATTCCCTGCATCGCTCCAGGGTGCTTTTAAGATACGGCACGCGCCACGATTTCTCCACCTCCTGCCGGGTAAGCCGCACCCTGAAAATATCCTCGATCTCACGGCCGAGAGTAGTTGTATTAACGGCTACGCTAGCCAAAACGTCACACAGTTCATTCCTTTGCCCCGGCTCGCTTGAGAAGCTTCACGACATCGGTATGGCCACCTCCTACCGCCCACTTCAGCGCAGTATAGCCGTCTTCATCCTTCGCGTTGACGTCTGCGCCCTTGCTTATCAAAAGCTTCACGACATTGGTATGGCCACCTCCTGCCGCACTCCTCAGCGCAGTCCAGCCGTATTTATTCTTCGCGTTGACGCTCACTTTTCCTTCATCCAGCAACGTTCTTGCCTTATCCGCATTATCTCTACTTATCGCTTGAAAAAATTGAGCTAAAAACATTTCTTGCAACGTTACTTTCGCACCACTACTCTTGAGCAACTTTATAACATCATCTTTATCCTTTGATGTAGCCAGCATCAGCGCAGTCCAGCCGTATTTATTCTTCACGTTGACGTCTGCGCCCTTGCTTATCAAAAGCTTCACGACATCGGTACGGCTAGAATATGCCGCCAACATCAGCGCAGTCCAACCGTTTTTATTCTTCGCGTTGACGTCTGCGCCCTTGTTTATCAACCTTTTAGCTGTATTGTATATATTGTTATGGTAGTACTATCAAAAATTTGATAGTAACCGGTAAATATTTTGCTGAGTATAATGCCTTGCACAGGGTTTATTGTTGACTGTAACCTTTTTCGCCCATACCCGTCTTACTCTATGAAAGCAACTTTAAGGAGCTATGGCTGAACCAAGCGCCCTGTTCTTAAAAAGTTGATGAGTGATAAAAACATGGATCTGACTGGAAGGAGTATTATCATGCAAGAAAAAGTAAAACCCGATAACAAAACTGAAGCCAAAAATTCTGAACATCCAGATAAGGCGACGAACAACTGCGGTTGTGGCTGTTTTCCCTGGGATAGCAAACGAAGAAAGGAGAACAAATCCTGACAAAGTGTAGGAAAAGACGGGCCGTCGTCCCTAACGGCGGCCTAAAATCATCAGGCTCCTTCGAATCGGAAATCGCCGGTTACGCTCCTCGTGTGCGTGCGTTTCTTTCGCGCCTTGCACACTCTACAGGCCCGGAAGTGGATGACCTCGTTCAGGAAACCCTGCTAAAAGCAGTGACGACGGTGTCACAATATCGTGGCGAGGCGAGCCTGTCCACTTGGCTTTTCGCCATAGCGACACGCGTTTATGCCGACAGCTTGCGTTCCATGCAAAAGGAGAAAAAGCTGAAAAGTCATCAGGCGGTGAAAACGCCTATCTCCAGCCATTATTATGATGCTCCTGAGAATCGTGCCGAGCGGCTTGAAATAATCGATTGCCTGGAGAAACGAATGAAATGGCTTCCCGCCGGATACAGCCGGATACTGGTTTATCGAGAGATTGAGGGCCGCAGGATAAAGGAAATTGCCGCTCTTGAAAATTCCACCCCGGGCGCTATAAAAACAAGATTAAGCAGGGCGCGAATCGCGCTCCGTAATTTAGTGGAATCCCAGTGCCAGGTGACACGTGAAAAACCCGATGGCTCTGTGACATGTGCCCCCAAAAAAAACGTTTCATCAGGAAAAACCAGCCACTAAGTTGCAAAAAAAACCGCTGAGGATAAGCCACCGGCAATCACAAGTTTACGAGTTCAGGAAACAATGCCCCCTATTGGTCAAGCTTGCCAAAATCACTCGGTTTTACATCGTCAATCCATTTTTTGAACGTTTCCTCGTCAACCTCCTGATTCGGCACGTTCATGTCGATTGCCTTGGCGGAATCCAGCACCTTTTGAAGAACGAAAATTGAGGTTTTGAGACGTAGCGCCACTGCGATGGCGTCCGACGGCCTTGAATCGATATTGATAGAGGAGCCGTTTGAATTTTCAACAGAAATAACAGCATAGAACGTGTTGCTTTTAAGGTCATTAACCAGGATATGATTAATTTTAACGTCCAATCCGTCAATTATGTTTTTTATCAGATCGTGCGTCATGGGGCGTGGTGTTGTAACATTTTCCATTTCAAGAGCTATTGCCGTTGCCTCCGGGTAGCCTACCCATATTGGCAAAGATCTCTCCCCGTCCAGGTCTTTTAGAATTATAATCGGGGTGTTGGTTAAAGGGTCGAACACAAGCCCTTCAACTCTCATTTCCACCATGTCGTTTTCTTCGTCACTCATTACTGAAAAACCTGTATTGTTGTGCTAAATAGCGGTTCCGGCCAGACTGTATTGACCGCATTTTTTGACTTTAACACGAATAATCTCTCCTGTGTAGTCTTTGTCAGAGCTGAAATTAACAACGAGGTTCTGCACCGTTCTGCCGGTATATTTCGATGCATCCTTTTTGCTGGTTCCTTCAACCAAAACAGCAACTGTACGCCCCATCCAAGACTGATAGATTGCCCTCGTTATTTCTTGTTGAAGGGACATGATCCGCTCAAACCGCGCTTGAGCTATTTTGCGATTAATCAGGCCGGACGAAAGTTTTGCGGCAGGGGTGCCGGGGCGCGGTGAATATTTGAACAGAAAAATATTGTTATATCTGATTCTCTCTATCGCGGCATAGGTCAGCTCAAAATCTTCGTCGGTTTCGCCGGGAAAACCTACTATTACGTCGGACGTTAAGGAAAGTTCCGGGATTGTAGCTTTAAGCTTGTCTGCTTTTTCAAAATATTGCTCTGCCGTATAGCCTCTTTTCATCATTTTCAGCACTCTGTCGGAGCCGGATTGAATCGGCAGATGCAGAGACGGGCATAAGCTGTTCAGTTCAGCCATGGTTTCT
>JAJRTC010000202.1 GCA_024278445.1 Nitrospirota bacterium | reverse complement strand
GGCGTTTGGCGTGATAGAGCCAATCGCGTTGCCGGGTGTTCCCTTACCAGCTACCCTTCCTGGAAAACCGAGCCGTGTGAGTTCTCCTTCGTACGACAGGATAACGTAATTTGCGCCAACACCGTTTAACGTAACACCAGGTTTTATCTCGTCTCCCACCTGCGCCGGAACTTCACTGGCTCCTTTCACCTTGATAATGGCTATGGAAAGTTTCGGGTTTTCTGTGTTGGCAAAGATTCCTTTTAATTCAAGGTCGGTAATATTTAGTGACGGTACGACCAGTTTTACTATGGATACCGGTTCAGTTTTTTTTACGGGTGTGAACAGTGGGAGGCTTTTAACAGTGTCTTGTTCAGGTTTGCTTTTGGTGCGTTCTACCGGAGCTACTGCTTTGGCGGGGAGAGGCTCCACGTTATCCGGCTTGAAAAAAACAAGAGCCCACTTGATTGTTACAGCGCATATCAGAACGGCTAATACTGTGTTTGCAATGCGTAACGCGGTCATCGGCTACCTCCAGCGATGATTATATAACATTTGGCAAAGGCAGGTGTGTGGCGCTGCCTTGTTGCAAAGGTTTGCTGTCCGCGTTATCCTGCTTTAGCTGTTTGGAAAGGCTTCTAACTTCATTTAGCGTCTTCCGGTTAAAACCACAGGTTCCGGCTTGGGGGACGGAATAACAATAAAGGTAACGAGTAACTAAAAATGTTTTTTCAGGACGTAATATTAAGTCTGCAAAAATTCTGGGCCGATCGGGGCGCACTAATACTTCAGCCGACCGATATAGAAGTCGGGGCGGGAACGTTTAACCGCCACACGTTTTTACGCGCGTTAGGGCCGGAGCCGTGGCGTGCGGCCTATGTGGAGCCTTCGCGCAGGCCGACGGACGGGCGATATGGCAACAATCCTAACAGGCTTCAGCACTATTATCAGTTTCAGGTGGTGTTAAAACCTAACCCTGAAAACACACAGGAGCTATATCTGGAATCGCTCATGAACCTTGGCGTAAAGCCAGACGAACACGACATCCGTTTTGTGGAGGACGATTGGGAATCGCCAACCCTGGGTGCCTGGGGGCTAGGATGGGAAGTGTGGCTCGATGGGATGGAAATCACGCAGTTTACCTATTTCCAGCAGTGCGGCGGTATCGATTTAAAACCTGTCACCGCAGAGCTTACATACGGCCTTGAGCGCATCACGATGTATTTGCAGAATGTCGATAACGTCTATGACCTTAAGTGGAGTGAGAACGTTACTTATGGCGACGTGCATCACCGCGACGAGGTGCAGTTTTCCGACTATAACTTCAACCACGCAGATACGGCTCTTCACGCCAGGTGGTTCGACGAATATGAGCAGGAAGCGAATAAACTGATAGATGCGGGGCTTGTTCTGCCGGCTTACGACTATTGCTTGAAATGTAGCCACGCATTTAACATGCTCGATGCGCGCGGGGCGATATCTGTGACCGAACGGACGAGGTATATTGGCCGTGTGCGCGCAATCGCCCGCAAGGTGGCGGAGGGTTATGTTGCGTTACGCGAAGAGATGGGCTATCCGCTTTTTTAATTGCGCTACCGCCATATATGAAGTTTCATTTGCCTGAGAACGTTATCTTATGTGTGCCCTGCATACTTATTTACGTGCCGTTTTCTTCTTCTTCGCGCGGGCTATCTTTTTCTTTCTCCGGTCTTCCTTTACCACGTAGGCCATAAAATCTTCCGGAGTACGGAAAATAACATCGTAAATTTCTCCATAATGCTCGCATTCGGGCGGCATATGGCTTCTGCATACTTCGGGGCGGTCTTCGTATATCGTGCAATGATAGTCGTCCGCAAGATATATGCATTTGCCAAGCGCTAACTGGTACCAGCGTTTGTTGCGGATAAAAACGTGTGTGTTTTCAAAATGCAACTGCCACTTTAAATTTTCGATATCCTCTTTTGTGCGCGGTTTTATTATCTGCTCTTCCAAGTCGGAACAGCATTTGCCAGGACACCCTTGGCAATCGGCTACGGTCATTTTAACGGCCATCGAAAAACTTTCCTTTTGTTCTGAAACTTGTTAGTAAACATGAAATCGCCAATAGTCAATTGCGAGGAGCGCTTTTAAGTGCGACGACGAGCCTTATGTTTCGAAATTCTTCGCGGAGCCTGTCCTGAGTGAACGAAGTGAATCGAACGGGCTCAGAATGACAGCGTTAACTAAACCGCCACGCGAAACACAAGTTACGTTCGCGATGACATTCAGGCTTTAAAAAATTAAACATTGTAAAATTCACGGTACCATTTTACAAACTCGGGTATTCCGACTTCGATAGACGTTTTAGGTTCAAACCCGCAATCGGCGCGCAAAGCGTCGATATTTGCCGCAGTCTCTTTCATGTCGCCCATCTGTATTGGCATAAGGTTTTTTTCAGCCTTCTTGCCGATGGCGCCCTCCAGCACTTCTATCATTTTAAGCAGAGGCTCAGGCTTGTGGTTGCCGATGTTATATACGCGGTATGGGGCGTAACTTGTTCCGGGGGTCGGTTTCTCGCCGCTCCATGAAGTGTCGCCCGTGGGAGTTTTATCCATCACTTTCATCACGCCGTCTACTATGTCGTCTACATATGTAAAATCCCGCCGCATATCGCCATGGTTATATACGTCGATAGGTTTGCCTTCGAATATCGCTTTTGTAAATTTGAACAGCGCCATGTCCGGCCTGCCCCACGGGCCGTAAACGGTGAAAAACCGTAAGCCGGTCGTAGGCATATCGTAAAGACTGCTGTATGTGTGCGCCATTAGTTCGTTAGCCTTTTTCGTGGCGGCGTATAACGAGACCGGGTGATCCACGTTGTCAGTTTCAGAAAAGGGCATTGTTTTGTTCGCGCCATATACGGAGCTTGAGGATGCGTATACCAAGTGTTTTACGTTATTGTGCCTGCAACCTTCAAGGATGTTACAGAAGCCCGTAAGGTTTGAGTTTATATACGCATACGGGTTTTCAACCGAGTAACGCACGCCTACCTGCGCCGCTAAGTTAACGACAACAGGAAAGTCGTTTTCACTAAATATAGCGCTGATACCTTCGTTGTCTTCAAGCGAGAGTTTTTTAAACGTAAACGATGCGTTCTTTTTTAAAATATCAAGACGCGCATTTTGTAAGGAAACGTCGTAATAGTCGTTTATGTTATCTATGCCGAAAACCTCGGCGCCGCGTGCCAACAGTTTTTGGCACAGATGGAACCCGATGAAGCCGCCAGCTCCTGTTACAAGTGTTTTGCTCAAACCTGTCCTCTGAATTACTTAAGGGATCCTCTTAAAATATAAAACGCCATTATAGCCGCTGAAAAAAAAATGTGGGAACTTACGATAACGGGTCTTGCTGGTCATAAATAATCTGGTAGCGGACAGGGCGCGTTGCGGAATATTTGCTGATCGGGATCAGGAGCTGTTTTCGTATGCGTTGCCATTGCACATCCGCCTTAAGCTCTCGCAGTTTGCCGTCTGTCGGCGGTTTGGAATGTTCATTGGCGGCATATACCACCAAAAACTTGGCCACGCCGTAATCTGCCGTTTCGTGGATGAGAAACTTTTTGCGGAACTGCGGGTCGCCGTTCGGGTGTTCTTCTATCGCCTTGATAGCGTTTTTATCAAGCTGGATAAGCGCCCCCTTGCTTGCTCCGTTTTCAGATATCGTGGTTATCGTCCTGCTCTCGGAGGATGAAACAAAAACGGTGCTAAGGGAGTTGGACGCCTGGCGCAGGAACTGGGCCGCTAGCATGGCCGCCGTCCTTCTGCCTGCAACAGAGTGATGGAACGAGTAGTACTCGAAAAGTTTTTCGCCCATCTCCTGGGCATATTCTTCGCCGCGTTCGTAAAGGTCTTTTGAGATGTAGCGCAACTCCTTGCCAAGAGATTCTGCGGCGCTGTCTATTAGCCAGTCTATCCGCACATGAAAGTGGCTTAGCAGAAAACGGTTTTTTTGTTTTACGGTTGTGTCGCGCTGGATGAGCAGGGCGTAGTCTACGGAGAGGAGCGAGCGCAAAAGGTCGTAGAACTTGTCTGACTCGAAATATTTTTGTTGTGCCTGAAACCTGTCGGCAAACTTCATGTCGGTTAATTTCATCTCGCCGAAGTTTTCTTTGGTCATTTTGTTAGAGTCAAAGTAACGGATGTTCTTTTTCATGCTCTGCGTGAGTGGGTACTCTGTGAAAAGCACGATGAAGCTGTTCATCAGGGAGTTTTCCCTTTCGTGAACTTTCGCGCGTGGTTTTAGCTCGCGTTTTTCAACAAAGGGATAGTTCTCACCTGCTTTTCTGAAGTTTTCGTATGATTCTACAAGCGCAAAATCGATAAGGTTCTGTTGCAGGTCGTCCCGCAACGACTGGTAGAGGGCGCGAACTTTTTTTTCGTCGGCGCTAAGTTCGTTTATATTAAGCCACATTTGTGTTTCCGGTAAGATGCCGCAAAAGCTATAACCCCTTAAGTTTTAACATGTTCCCCTGTGTTCTTCAAGGGGTGAAGCCTAAAAAAACACTATTATTTTCAAGATGAGATACAATCTGTCGATAATGAACAATTTTTTCTCCAGTTTTTTCCGTTATGCCGCTGAGTGATTCCAGGTTTGAGGAGCGTTTAAAAGCCCTGCTTGTTAACCCGCTTTCGATGCGTGAAATCCTCACACGCCTTAAAATCCCGTTGGCTACCCGTAGCGTGGCAAGAAAACGTGTGCGTGCCATTGCGGAGAAAGGCGCGGTTGTAAGAATCAAGGGTGGCCGATACGGGTTGCCGGAAAAAATGAACCTCGTAACCGGGAGCATACAGGCTCACCCTGACGGTTTCGGGTTTTTAATTCCTGACGACCCGGACGAGAACGACGTTTTCCTTGGCCCGCGAAGTTTTAACGACGCCATGCATGGCGATAAAGTCATCGTTCGGGTGGAAAGCACCAAACCGGACGGACGCAGGGAAGGGCGCGTTATACGGGTTCTGGAGCGCGGTAGCGAAACTATCGCCGGTGCGTTTGAAAAAGCTCGTGGCGGCGGGTATGTGGTTCCTTTCGACAGGCGCGTAACCCACGACATTTTTATTGCCACGGGGGATAGCAAGAGGGCAAAAGACGGTTATGCGGTTATCGCGCAGATAACGGATTTCCCCACCAAAGCCCGCAGACCGCAGGGTAAAATCGTAAAGGTTCTCGGTAAAAAAGACGATTTTAACGTAGAGATAGAAATATCGGCGGCCAAGTTCAAGTTAAGAAAAGATTTCCCACAGGCCGTTCTGCGTGAGGCGGTTAAGTTTGCCGCTCCTCTTGAAAAAGATTTCAAGGGAAGGCTTGACCTGCGTGATAAACAGGTTGTTACCATCGACGGCGAAACCGCAAAAGATTTTGACGACGCTGTAGATATAGAAAAACTTGCTAATGGCGGATGGCGTCTTGGCGTTCATATAGCCGATGTCTCTCATTATGTTAAGGAAGGCGCAAAGCTCGACGTTGAGGCGATGGCTCGCGCGACGAGCGTATATTTCCCCGGCGCGGTGATACCGATGCTTCCGTTCGAGCTGTCTAACGATTTATGCTCGCTAAACCCCAAAGTCTCGCGTTTAACCTTAAGTTGCGTCATGACGTTTAGCAAGGCCGGAGTTTTAAAGAAGAGCGAATATTTTGAATCGGTAATCTGTTCTGCCGAAAGAATGACGTATACCGACGTGGCCGCGATTCTGGAAAAAAAGGACAAGGCGGTTATCGGCAAATATAAAGGGCTTGTTAAAAGCTTTAAGGAGATGGAAAAACTTGCCGCCGCCATAAGAAAACAGAGGCAAAAGGGTGGGGCGATAGATTTTGACCTGCCGGAACCTGAAATTATTCTGGACGTTACGGGCCGCCCCGAAAGCATAATATTGGCCGAGCGGAACGTTGCACACCGGATAATAGAAGAGTTTATGTTAGCGGCCAACAGCTCCGTTGCGCGTTACTTGGAAGAAACCGGCTCCCCGGCCATTTACAGGGTTCACGACTCGCCCGACCCTGTGAAGCTTGAGGCTTTCCGTGAGTTTCTGGATGCTTTCGGAGTGCGTTTGAAAAGCCATGAAAAAATAACATCTAAAAAAATGCAGGAGATACTCGCCCACTTTGCGGGCAGGCCGGAGGAAAAACTTGTAACCCATGTTCTCCTGCGCTCCATGAAGCAGGCAAGATATTCGGTAGATAACATAGGCCATTTCGGTTTGGCGTTCGACCATTACACTCATTTTACAAGCCCGATCCGCAGATATCCCGATCTCGTGATTCACAGGCTTTTAAAAAAGCGTATCAGGAAAAAAGGAAAAGGCCCGGACGAGGAGACCTTGGCGCAGGTTGCGAATCATGCGTCTAAAATGGAGCGAAACGCCGACGAGGCCGAGCGTGACATGGTAAAACTGCGGCAGACGCAATATATGGCGGCTCATGTAGGAGACGAGTTTGACGGAATCATCTCTGGCGTCACGGCGTTCGGTTTTTTTGTCGAGTTGCAAACGCCTCCCGTGGAGGGGCTTGTGCGGGTTACCGCGCTTTTTGACGACTATTATATTTACGATGAAACGAGGCACTCCCTTGTAGGGGAGCGCTCCGGCAAGTCTTTTCGGTTGGGCGACAGCGTTCGGGTTCTTGTGGAGAATGTTTTGCTGGAGCGTCGCCAGATAGAGCTTCTGCTTGTTGTAACAGGTGGTAAAAAAGCGGCTCGCAGGCCAACAACTGGCCGCAAAAAAGCCTCAAAAGCCGCAAAAACCGGTCGTCCGCGAAGGCGTGGTTCGCCACGGCGCAAAACCCCCCGGAAATAAATTATTGGGGACTTCCTGAAACTTAACTCTTTTAATCAGAATCCTGTGGCGTATAATGGCGGATGCCACAGGGGCATTTATATCTTTTATCATCTGGTGGTGCTATCCGAATATGAAGAAAACGTTCGCGCTTACTGTTTTACCTGCTGTTTTATTCGCGTTTATTGTGTCTGGCTGTTCTACCCCGAAACTTATATGGGGGCACGACGAAACAGGCAAGGCCGAAAGCGAAACCAAAGGGGAGGGTGGCGGTGGAGTTACTCCGTCCGGCCTGAAAACAAACAGGGTGAACCCTATCGCCACAAAAAACGAGCTACGCACCACCTTGAGCCGGCCTAAAGTCCTGAAAGTCGAGCAACTAAAGGGGACGGCTGGGAGCCGCAAATATTTTGAGGTGATAGACGAAACGGCAAAAGGCGCTTCTGCGCCGCTTGTAGACGAATCTGCCACCCCTACCAAAGTTTTTACATACGACAACAACGCCGTACAAAAAGATTATCCTATGCGCTTTGGCGTTGCGTGGAGCAGGGCGCTTGAGGCTATTTTAGATACCCCTCTCTCTACTGTAGATCGCTCCAGCGGAATCATTATTACAGAATGGGTTGTAGATAAAATGAAGTCGTCAACCGTTCTTGACGTTTTAACCCCGGTTAACGCGCGTTCCTTTGCTATTCGATACAGATACACTATCAGGATGCTTGATCGCGGGAGTTATACCCAGATCAAGGTCATTCCTTTTGCTGAAGTGAGGGACGGGCGCAAGTGGGTGAACGCAAAGCCGAGCATCATAGTTACGAACTCCATGTTTGACAGAATCGAACAGGAACTGCGCACACCGCTTGTTGGCGAACGCTTCTAGCAGGTAACATGTAAAAAGTCGTTCAAACTGTCATTCTGAGGAGCCGCAGGTAACGAAGAATCTCATAGCACTATTAATATCAACAGTTGAGATTCTTCGCGGAGCCTGCCCTGAGTGAACGAAGTGAATCGAACGGACTCAGAATGACAACTGAAAGTGGGGTGGCGAACTTGGCGCCAGCAGAACTAAAAACTTGTGATGAAGAGAAGTGAGAAAACGCTGTCTTCTGTAAGTATTTCCTTGTCTGACGAACCAAAAGATGTGTATTTCGATGCCAGCGTCATGTTGTCGGCAAGGTTCAGCCACGCCCCTATAGACGTTATATTTCTGCTATCAGAGGCTTGCACCGACGCTCTTTTATATGTGCGGTATGCGGCGCTTAAACCGAAAGCGTCGTAAAGGCTAACCTTTGCCGATGCGCTAAACCCGTCGTCTACTCCGTCGTTGCCAAGGGCTGATTCTGCCGGGTGTGTGTTTCGGCTAAGATACATGGCCTTAAGATCTAAAGTGACTTCGCCTATGCGGCCGTTTATCTTGGCGTCGAGCCCATAAGATTCGGGCGCGAAGCTCATGTAGGGCCCTTTCAGGCCAAGAGGCGAGCCTTCGCCGTAAGACGATGATGAGCCGAATAGCCCAACGGTCATGTTGAGCCTACCTAAAGAGGGTTTATAGGCCAGCCTGTACCATACGGACATGTCTTGCGACTGTTTGGAATCTGGAGTAAGGCCTTGTCGAACGAGGCCAAGGCCCGCCGTAAAACTCTTGCCGTTAATCTGGGTGGAGATACCTTTTAATGTGCGGCTGTCTTGAGCTTCGTCTGAGTGGCTGTTAAGGCGCAGTTTTGTTTCCCTGCCGCCGTGCTGAAGGCGGGTGATATCGCTCCATACTGATTCCGTTTGGTCAGTGTGAATGGAAAAACCCGCGTCAACACCTTTCGTTGTGACCGGAACAGAATAGGCTGAGGGCGTATCGCCTGTTACGGGTTTCATTTTCCTCACGGGGTTTGTGGTTTTGGAATGGCAGTCGAAACATGAAACACCCGATTGCCTCGCGTAGTTCGGCATGGCGGAACACAATTCCCCCGTCGCGAACACCAAAACGACCGTAATCACCAGAACAACCGGCGAAAAAAAATGCTTCCTCATAATAACTTTAGCGTGTGGGCGCACTCCACTCCTCTATTTTAGAGGCTAACTTACAGCAACTCTTTTGAAAAGTCAACCTAAATTGCAATAGGTATATGTTTAACAATTTGAAAAATAAAGGTGTTCTGGCTGGTGACTTCGGCTTTGCAGGCTTTATGCCCAGCCAATATCGTAAAAAACCCCCGCCCTTTAAAAGGCGGGGGTGAAGTGTTCAAAAAGCAGCTTTAGAAGCCCATGAACAGCATCAGGGTAAGTTGGTTGTCGTTCTCTCTGCCTTCATCGTTATACCAGGAATATTCCGGTATGATGTAAATGTTCTGGGCAATGGCATACCATCCTCCAAGAACCACGGAGGTAGTATCCACATCGGACGCGGCGCTCTTGTCTGTGTAATCGACGTAACCCGCCTTTAGGCCAATGGTGGGTGTGATTCCGAGTGAGGCGGCCAAACTCCATGCGTTGGCCTCTTTCCACAGGTTTCTGCGGTTAGTTTCGGTAGGAGTTGTATTGCCTGCGTCAACCCATGAAGCGTTAACTTCAAGCGTCATGCCGCCGATTTCACCTTGAGCCTGGGCGTCGATCATAATCATGTCGGTCTCGGTGCTGGTAACTACTGTCGCGCCTGAACCCTCGCACTCGACGCACTTGGTTTCACCGCTCGCACCGGCGACGCCAAACATCAGGTCCCAGTCACCCACGGTTGGCGTGACAGCGGCACGATAATAAATGGACATATCAGAGCCTGTGTCTATTTTGTCTTCAACACCCCAGTATGGCGCCCAAGCCGTGACGTAGACCATGAACATGTCTGAACCGGCATAGACACCTGCGCCGGTTGATTTACCGCCCCATCCGCTCCAGAGAACTTTTTGCGCGGCAAACGCCTCTCTGCGCGACTCAAAACCACGCTGGGAGGGAAGTATACCTGTGTTGAAAAGTTCCATAGCGGTTGCAGGCCCGTGACCTTCCGTTGTGTGGAGGGTAAAACCAGCAGTTATATCGCCTTTATAGACCGGGAACACGAGCTTGGCGTTGCCTACTTTGCCATCGGCGATCTCAAATCCATAGCCAGCATGTTCACCTGCGCGACCGGAGAGCATGAATGCGGCTTCGTCCGGTATCTGCCATTCACCCCGCTCCGTGCCGGATTTTACGCCAGAACTGTTTCTGGCCTCGGTTTTTACATAGCGTATTTTGGTTATGAAAGACAAGGGAATCATCGGGCCCGGCAAAGACAGGTTGTCGTCCTCGATTAAATCTACTGATGCGTCGGTAAAGCCGTTGAGTTTGAAATTGCGTCCGAAAGCGTTGAGCTTCGGTATGTGTTGGAAATGGCACGTCATGCATGGTTGGCCTGTCTGCCGTGCGAAACTTGGCATGGCAGAGCTCGTGGCGGGTGTCATTAGCAATATGCTGGCGATGGCTATAACAAACGCCAGTAGTAGGTTAACCTGTTTTCTCATGTTGTTTGGCTCCTCTTTCGCTTAAGGTAGGTATCGCTTTGGCTCCTGGAAATCTCCTGTGAAGTCAAAAAGGCTGTTTACTGACCAAATAAACCCCTCGAACTATGATAATTACGTCTACTTACATAGACAGTCACTAAAGTAGAATGCAATTTTCATATACTGACCGTATAAATCGTCTCAATTATAGCATAATTGTCCACATCGGACAAATGTCATGTATGCGCTGATTATGCAGGTGACGATGTTGCAAGAGAAGTAAGATAAGGTTACGAGCGGTTTTGTAAAGTTTCTGATTCTTATGGGGTAAAGTGGGTAACTTGCTTCGTTGTCAGCTTGTTACCACACCGGTTTCAGAGCCGCAGAAATTACACAACCCGTTGGTAACAGACATTTTCAGTAGAGTGTATCCTGCCCGTTCAACCACCAGTTTTCCACATGTGGGGCATGTCGTCTGGTTATGCGTGTCTGAGGGAATGTTGCCGATATATACATGTTTTAGCTTACGCCTTGCAATTTGGGCCGCACGATAAAGGGTCTTCTCTTGTGTCACCGGGTTTGAGATCCTGAAATTCGGATGATATCTTGAAAAGTGAAGCGGTATCAGCGGATTTATATCTGCCAGAAAGTCAGTTAGTTTTTCAAACATTTCGTCTGTATCGTTTAATCCGGGGATAACGAGGTTCGTCACTTCGACATGAGTTTTTTTTGCCGACGTTTTTACCGTTTTCAACACGGGGTTTATAGTCCCCTTACAGATTTTTTGTAAAACCCGTCGTCCATCGATTTTATATCGATGTTCATAGCGTCGATGAAAGGCAAAAGCTCTTTTAGCGGCTCCTCGTTTATAAGGCCGTTTGTGACCAGAACGTTTTTAAGGCCCACAGCTTTTGCGGCTTTTGCCGTGTCGAGAACGAACTCAAACCAGATCAACGGTTCGGTGTATGTGTAGGCTATGCCAACGGCCCCTTCACGCAGTGCGCTTGAAACCATGTCGTCAGGCGTCACATTTATGGTGCGGGCGGTTTCTTGTGATATCTGCCAATTTTGACAGAAGTGACACCTTAAGTTACAGCCGTTAGGCCCGGCTGAGAGAATGCGTGTGCCCGGGTAAAAGTTATATAACGGTTTTTTTTCGATCGGGTCGCAGGCCAGCGCGGTCGTTTTGCCATAATTCGTGGCGTAAAGTTTTCCGCCTGTGTTTTGTTTGCCGTGACATATGCCGACCTTGCCTTCTACGAGAATGCAGTTAAAAGGGCAAAGGACGCATTGAATTTTTTCAGTGCCCGTTACCTTTTTCCAGTAGAGGGCGTCATGAAGTTTTTTGGTTGCGATCATTTTGTAAAGTTTACCCCAAGGTTCTTCTATGCCAGTCAGGAAGTTATTAACGAGGGAGTTAAGTCATTTTATGCGCACACTATAAAAACGGTCAAATTAATTCGGTTTTTAAAGGTGCTTTATCCTTTAAGGGCGGGCAGTAACGGTTTATACTGTGTGCGATTTATCTAAAGCTAATATTTATCGAGGGGAACGGGGTTTTTGGGGTATGCCGCAAGCTCTTGACTGCGAACTCAAAAACCTTGTGCGGCTGGTAGGCAACGTAACCGACGCCTTTACCGTCGCACTTTTTCTGGTTGACGACCAGGACGAAGACATCTTGAGGCTCTCTGCGTTTCAGTCCCTCTCAAACAACGTCATAAAAAACGCTTCAATACCTGTCGGGCGTGGTTTGGTGGGCTGGGTTGCGAAAAACGGCAGAGCCACCCATGCCACCAACTATGATCGCGATACCAAAACCCTCTGGTTTTATTCAAAGGACGAGGAAATAAAATCTTTCGCCGCCGCACCGGTTTTCGATGGAGACCGGGTTATAGGCGTTCTTTCCATAGACAGCAAGCAACACTATATTTTTACGAATAAAATTGTGAAGCTTTTGAGTGATTTTACCTGCGCTATCTCAAGTGCCATAGTTCATGGCAGACACAGGATAAAACTTGATTCCGAGGCTGTTGCGTTTGAGGCGTTATCCGACATAATTGATAAAGTTTCTGTGTGTGAAAAATTTGCCGGGCTTGCGCATACCCTTAAAATGAATATGGGGGCGCATATACGTCACGACCAGCTTCTGCTGGCGGTTCGTTCGCTTGACGACGACGGGTTTTGCATGGTGCGTGTGGCTTCTACCGATTTTGGAGTTGGGCCGGAACCCGTTCTACCCCTTACTCACTACCGTTTAGGATGGGTTATAGGGCAGGGCAGGCCGATACGCATACCCGATTTAAAGGGCGTGGAGGTTTACCCTGGTTCTTCTGGTAAATGGCGCTCTTTTATCGGAGCGCCGGTAATGGCCATGCAAAATGCTATCGGTGCTATCGGCCTTGTATCAGCCAACGCAAAGGCATTTCGCAATGTCGACCTGAAGTCCCTGGCTATCCTCGCATCTTCCCTTTCGTCTGCGTTTGAAGGTTTACGGTTTAGCAGAAAAAAACAGATTGAAGCGCAAACGGACCCTGTCACCGGAATGATTTCCCATCAAAGCCTTTTGGATAACAGGCCCTTCCTGAAAGGTGCAGGGGCTGTTCTTATGCTGAATATAGTAGGCTTTACGCAGATAAACATAAGGTTGGGCTTTGAAGACGGGGAGAACGTGCTAAGAGAAACGGCGGAGCGGATAGCAGAAGCCGTTGGCGTTGATGGCGTGGTAAGCCGTTATTACGGCAAGTTCATTATCTTGCTTGAAAACGCCTCGCGCGATGAGGTCGTTCCAAAAATAAAGTCTATCGTGGAGGCGGTTGACGGCGCTCCGTTTTTCTACGGTGGTTATGACATCCATGTTTCAACGGCTGTCGGGGCCGCTTTATATCCGGCTGACGGCCTCAAACTTAAGGAGCTTATTTTAAAAGCTCAAGAGGCGGCGGAACGCGCAAGACGAGCTAGCGGAGCCCGTATTTCACTTCATGGCGAACCGGAGACGGACCGCCCTGTTCATCTTCGATCTGTTAAAGAGCAGGAGATATAATTATCTTGTTGGATTTTTTAACCCAATTTTTTTCAGCAGATCTTGCTATGGATCTTGGCACCGCGAATACCCTTGTTCATGTACGCGGGAGGGGTGTTGTGATAGATGAGCCTTCGATGGTCGTTTTATCCCGTAATACGGGCCAACTCGTAGCCATCGGTGCGAAGGCTAAGGCCATGTATGGCAAAACGCCGGACGAATTTGAGGTTATACGTCCTATGAAAGATGGCGTGATAGCCGACTTTGACTCGACACGGAAGATGATCGCTTATTTCATAAAGTCGGTGAGGCCGTCATTTTTCTCACGCAAACCCAAGATCATCATAGGCGTCCCGTCCGGTATAACGCAGGTAGAAAAAAAAGCGGTAATAGACTCTGCCATGGCGTCTGGCGTGCGGCAGGTGCATCTTATTGAAGAGCCTATGGCCGCCGCTATAGGAACGCGAATGCCGGTTGGTGAGTCTTGCGGCAACCTTATCGTTGATATCGGCGGTGGCACCACCGAAGTTGCGATTATCTCCATCTACGCTACGGCCTACACTGAGTCTATCCGTGTGGCCGGCGACGAGATGGATGAGGCCATGGCTCGTTTTATACGTCAGAAATATAATCTGGAAATAGGTATTTTCGAGGCGGAACGAATTAAAAAAGAGATAGGAACCGCTTATCCCCTGAAAAAAAGAATAGAAACATCAGCTCGCGGACGTGACCTGACGAAGGGAATGCCTAAAACAATCACCTTAACCGACGAGGACGTGCGCCAGGCGATTGATGAACCCGTAAATGCTATCTGCGCCGCCGTCCAGAAGGCGATGGAAAATACCACGCCGGAGTTTGCTTCCGATATCCTTACCCGTGGCATAGTTTTAGCCGGGGGAGGAGCCCTTATAAAAGGTCTGGGGGCTCGTTTGAAGGTGGAACTGAAAACTCCGGTATATCGTGCCAAACATCCTTTAACTTCTGTCGTGCGTGGCGTTGGGATAGCGTTGGAGGAGTGGAAAACCTATAAACGGGTGATGATAAATTAGCAACACACGTTTGATTCCGGCAACGATAATTTGTAATTCGATATTCTTCGCTTTTGGTTCAGATCGACCAAACTGACCCACTACCAAACTGTGGCGTTGTTTGTCTTGTCAAATTAATTTATAATGAATCCAAGAGGTTGTAAGGTTTTAGTTTTTGCGAAAACTCGCTGTAAACTCAACTCGGTGGGGGGGAACCATGATTTGGGTAATATAAATTTCAAGGCCCGTTTGCTGGTTTCTTTCACTTTTGCCCTGATAGTTTTTCTTGGGGTTTTTATTTTTAACACATACCAGCATGAACTGCGCGATATCGATGAAGCGTCTGAACGGCTGGCAGAGTCTGCCCTTGAGCTTTTCAGGGTGCAGATAAATTCAGACGCCGCCGCCCTGGCCGTATCCATAGGTTTTATATCTGAAAACAGGGAGCTGGCCGCCCTGATGGTTAAAGGCGACCGTGGCGCCTTGCTTGCCTCCGCAAATCCTGTTTATCAGGAACTAAGTAAAAATCAAAAGGTTACACATTTTTATTTTCAGACCCCAAACAGGGTGAATTTTTTGCGTGTGCACAACCCTGCGTTTTATGGTGATCTTATAAATCGTTATGTAGCTTTAAAAGCTGAAAAAACGCAAAACCTGTTTTACGGGATAGAGCTTGGCAAATTCGGGCATTTAACCCTCCGTGTAGTCTCACCCTGGATTGTGGACGGCAAGTTGATAGGCTACCTGGAGCTTGGGGAGGAGATCGGGCACATTCTTGAAAACATAAAGAACACGCTTGATGTCGATTTTATCCTGACGATAGACAAAAACCTCCTTAAGCAAAGTGACTGGGAAGAGGGGAGTGGGATGTTTGGGCACAAGGGCAAGTGGAACAGCCTTTTGGATTCTGTTATCGCAGGTACATCCCTTGGTGATATTGGCAACTTGTTGAAGATTGTGAAATCGGGCCGGGACAAAATATTTTCAGACGAAAAAAAAGGCATAGCGAATTTCTTTTACAAAGATGATATGAACAGCCGGTATGACGTAAATATCATGCGGTTAGAAGATGTGTCCGGTAGAAGTGTTGCAAGCCTCTATATATTGTGGAACATAACGGGAGTCATCGCCGGAGCTCTTTACTACGTGCTTCTGGTTGGCGCCGTAAGCCTTGTTACCGGTGCGCTCCTGTTTGTTCTCTTTTACATAACCATAAACCGTGTTGAAGGTGAACTTTCGTTTTTTTACAAGTCATTAGAAGCCGCCAGCGCAGATAACGCGTGTCTTGCGGCGGCTGTTGAGCAGGCCGACGAGATGGTTGTGATGACGGATAAGGACGGGACGATCCAGTATGTCAACCTGGCTTTCGAGGGTGTAACAGGCTATAGCCGGGAAGAAATACTTGGCAAAAAACCTGATATCCTGTCGAGCGGGAAACAGGACGAAACCTTTTACAGAACGATGTGGAACACCATATATGCAGGTGACATCTGGAAAGGACGTTTTGTTAACAAAAAAAAGAACGGCACCTTTTTTGACTCTGATTGCGTAATATCCCCGGTTCGCGGACAAGACGGGGCGATAGTTAACTATGTAAGCCTCCAGCGCGACGTGACCCGTGACCGAAAGCTTGAAAGTAAACTTCGGGCCTCGCAAAAAATGGAGGCGATAGGCACTCTCGCAGGTGGTATAGCGCACGATTTTAACAATATCCTCACAGGCATTATAGGTTATACCGAGCTTGCTAACGATGACCTGAAAGAAGGTAGCGAAGCTAAAGAAAACCTTGATGCCGCCCTGAAGGCCGGAGCCCGCGCCAAAGATCTCGTGGCGGAGATATTAACGTTCAGTAGAGACGGGGAGCAAGCCGTAAACCAGGTGTATTTGCAAACGGTGGTAAGGGATACGCTTGCTATGCTCCGCCCCATAATCCCTTCCACCATATCTATCCGTGAAAGTATAGACGACAGCCTTCCAGCCATAATGGCCAACGGTACCCAGATAACGCAGGTTATCATGAACCTTTGTACGAATGCCGAGCATTCCATGCGTAAAAATGGCGGGGTGCTGAAGATAACTCTTGGCGGTTTTGAAGCAGACGCTGATTTTGCATCGCTACATGAAGGCGTGGCACCCGGTTTTTATGTGCGTTTAACCATACGCGATACGGGGCACGGGATGGACAAGGAGACTGCCGACCGTATTTTTGAGCCTTTTTTCACAACGAAAGATGTGGGAGAGGGAACCGGCATGGGGCTTTCGGTGGTTCACGGGATAGTGTGCGACCATGGCGGCCTGATAACCGTTTCCAGCGAGCTTGGGAAGGGAACCACTTTCACCATCTATCTTCCCGTTCAGAAACATCCTGTTGTTGAGGACGAGGCCGGTTTTATCTTTTCTACAGGCGGTAGCGAGCGCGTTTTGTATGTTGACGATGAGGAGAGCATCGCGATGATGGTTGAACGTTCGTTGAGCCGCTTGGGCTACGACGTTGTTGCGGTTTCCAATCCGTGTGACGCGCTTGATCTTTTTAAATCGGCACCTGAATCATTCGATATCGTCTTAACGGATCAAACGATGCCTTCCATGACCGGTATCGAACTTGCCCGCGAGGTTTTACGCATTAGCCCCGACACTCCTGTTGTGTTATGCACAGGTTACAGCCACACCGTAAACGAGGAGATTGCGCGCGACATGGGTATTGTTGATTTTGTGATGAAGCCCATCTCCAAAAGCGTGCTAAGCGAGGTTATCAGGAGAGCGCTTGATAACGTAAATCATTGAAGTGGTTCGTAGCCGGGGCATGTTCTTGTTACGAATATTTAGACGGTTTTGTTTTCCAGCCATGTTTTCCGATGAGCGGGACAAAGGAACAACCCTCTTTCTTTTTAACGGTGAACCTGTCGCCAGCCCTCACGACGAGCAATAGCTCCTGTTCTGCGCCGTTGCCGACGGGGACGATCATCCGCCCGCCCTCCTTTAACTGCTTTGCAAGCGGGACAGGTATTTGCGGCGCCCCTGCTGTGACGAGTATCACGTCGAAGGGGGCATAACTTTTAGCGCCGGTGGAACCGTCGCCTACCAGGCAGACGACGTTGTTTAACCCAAGCTCGTTAAAAGTTTTTCTGGCGCGGTTTGAAAACGAGTTTATACGCTCAATTGTGTATACCCTCTCTGCCAACTGGCTTAATATCGCCGTTTGATAACCGGAGCCGGTGCCGACTTCCAGCACCGTTTCGTTTCCTTTAAGTTCTGCCGTCTGTGTCATGAGCGCTACCGTGCTGGGCTTGCTTGCCGTCTGGCCGTCTCCCAAGGGCGCGGCATAGTCTTCATAAGCCCTGTCGTGCAGTGCCGAGTCTAAAAACATGTGGCGCGGAGTTTGCCCCATAACTTTAAGGGTTCTTTTATCTTTTATGCCGAGTGGGACGAGAAGTTCATCCACCATTTTTTGACGTTTTGCCAAAAACCTGTTTCCGGTCCGGGCTATCAATATTGTTTAACTTCCTTATCTGTATAACGGGTTACGGGTTTTAATATTTCCGCCAGTGCGTTGGAACGGAATTGTAACCTGCGTATTGTTCCAGCTTGCGGAAAAGCTTGTCTGCCTGCCGATATTGAAAGTCTGCAAACTTTAAAAGGCGTTCCATGTTGCTCTGTCCGCTTACGCGCTTTTTTATGTAATTACGATATCGCAACCAGCCGGAACGCATATTGGCAAACTGACGGAAGTTTATTTTCCACCATATTTTATCGTGGCCGGCAGGTTCGTTTTTGTCAGGAGCCCGTTCCTGCAGAACAAGAATGTGACGCCTTGTGTCTATGCTTATTGAGAAATTCGCCAAAAAATCCATCCCTACCAAACCTTCAAAGGAACCGGAAATGGACGAGGTTATGGTTGCCGGAATAAACGTATCTTTAGCTTCGCCAACGGATGCCGTGTCTATTATGGTTAAAACAGCGGGAACCGACCCGCCTATGCCGCCCGCCATTGTTAAGAGCTTGCCATCGTCGTTGCTAAAAAGCCCGAGTTTGTTGGCAAGCCTGGGTGATATCACAAGCCCCGGAGCCCCGGTATCGAGCAACATGGGCACTGTAACCGACCCGTTGAACGTAACGGGGATAATAATCCTTCTGGCAGAGCCTTCGTATGCCTTGTATTTTATCTCTATCTTTTTTAGTTTTGTCTTTTACTCGCTTGTTTGCTTGCCGGATGGATGCGCTCCGGAGTTTTGTTTGACGGTAGATTCAGCCTGCTTTTTTTTAAACTTTCCTTCGGTTATTTGAGTGCGATACCTAAGCGGAACACCGGAGATGGAATCAGCATAGTGGGTCACGCCATTTGCGTCTTTCCACTGGTAAAAATCGCCGGCGAAAGAGGTTGAGCAGGCAAGAAAAAAGAGTAATGCCAAGCCTGCGGAAATACTTTTTAACATTATGTGCATTGTTACATTTTAGCGCAGAACCGATGATCGCAAAAGATATTAAGATTTTCGGTAGTGGGTTAGTTTGGTCATTCTGAGCCAAAGGCGAAGAATCTCGAATCACACCCGATACTATAATAATAGATTTAAGATACTTCGCGGAGCCCGCCTTGAGTGAATAAAGTGAATCGAACAGGCTCAGCATGACAATAATACGCAAACTGACCCACGGCCAGATTTCCTATTTGTCTAAAGTGATATTACTTTTAACCGTCTTGGTCGGAGGCCCGGTTTCAACGGCTTCACCATCTTTGCTTTCACCCCGTTTCGTGTGTGAGGTTGCCCCAGGGGATGCGCTATCGGCTGTGGTATCTTCATCTTTCTGGTTGCTGAAAAGTTGTTCCAGCATCTCCTTTTCACTTTTCATATAGAAATCAAGAATTCGTGTAGCTACGTCGGCCGATTCCATTAGGTACTTTTTCTCTTCAAGCTCGTCACCATTTTTATCTGTGGCGTTTGGGTTTTCAGCCAATTTACGCTTTTTATCGTCGGCTATTTTAAGCCCTTCCCTGAGTTTTTGTATAGCCGCCTGCATCTCTTGGTTCTCCCATTTGGCCCGGCCCAGGTTGTAGTAGAGAATTTCATCTTGCGGGTCGAGCATTATCGCCTTTTCATAATTTTCAATTGCCTGGTCGATTAACTCGTTTTTTCGGAGATAGATCGCAAAATCATTGAAAGTATGTTTGTTAGACTCTTCATACAGGGAGTTGTACTCGCCTATTTTTTTAAACACGGCCATAGCCTCGTCAACCCTGTCTTGCTCCATATGGGTTTTGCCAAGGCCTACCAGCGCCTGCATATTATTTTCATCAAACTTGAGGCTACGTTTGAACTTTTCCTCAGCCTTCTCAAACTCGTTATTCTTAAGATGTTCCTCAGCCATGTTGGCGCGGGTTTGAGACATCTTTTTGGCTATTTCGTCTACGGTTTTCGACTGGAGGGGGCAGTCATGTTCTGAGCAGGATTTATATTTCAGGGAAAAGTTTCTAAGGGCTACCCCTTCTTAAAGAATATTGCCGGATGGTTCACCCTTTGCGTCTATAAGTTCCAGCGCAACGGTTCCATCGGCTAAAAGCTCAATGTAGAAGTGGCGTACGTCGGCACTATTATCAGGCACCATGTCCAGTTCGCTGTCGCAACCTGGCACTTCGAAACATCGCCCGATTTTTTTAATCCCGTCCTCGGCTTTATCTGGCGGTGCATTTACTGCGGTGTCTACGTCTTTTTTTGTTCTGGATGCTTTCTTAGTTTTGGCCATTTTAAAAACAATTTCAGCGGCGCATGGTGTAAACAAATATTGCTGTTAGACTTCCTTTAAAGTCTAGCATATTACGAGGTTTTCAAATTATTAGTTGGGGATAGCGGATTGACTGCCGCTATTATCCCAATCAACGTGGAATAAGGTTATGAATGATATGCAACTTAAAATGGCAAACATTTAAAATTTGACCCGGCTCTGGCAACAAATGGGGGATAAAACATGCTTTTTAGAGGGTATGGAAAAGTTTGGAATGTCTCTTGGATGGCCGAATCGTTGTTGGCTGGAACCCGAACTTTTTGTTGCTGAAATGTCAATAACTACTCGTAGCATCGCTAAAATGCCAAATAACTTCGTTATACCCGTGTGGACGGGGCCAAGCGTATTTACAGACAATTTTTCAGGTTTGTTGGACGATAGCGGGTTTGCAGTTCTTTTTGAGCAAACCGCGATGTATCTGGATTTGGAAAACTGCCCGGTCATGAGGCCATCCGACCTTGAGGTAACATCAATCGGTTCAGAGCGGGATATTCAGGCATGGGTGGATATTGCCGCTCGTTCATTCGGGTATGAGGTAGATAAAGCGGTTATCCAAAAAATAGCCGTTAACCCCGATATACAGCTATTAATGGCGTATATCGGCAATCGCCCGGTTGCGACGGCGCTTCTTTTTATAACGGCAGATATTATGGGCGTACATCAAATGGGTGTGTTGCCGGAATATCGGGGGCAAGGCATTGCCTATAAGCTTATGAAAGACGTTATTAAGCGGAGTCGCCAAATGCCTGCAAGGTATTTGACGCTTCAAGCCTCTGTCGCCGGTGAGCGTTTGTACAAAACCTTGGGTTTTAATGTACAACTCAAGATTAGAAATTATCGCCGTAGCGTAAAAGTTGCTTAAAACATTTATATACGGCTATTAGTATGGCTTTATGGCTGGCGGTAGCGCAAATAAAAGGCCTGGTAGTGGTGAGGCAGGTGAAAACAGCATTGTAAGCCGTTTTGATTGGCTTTCGTTAGCTATCGGCGTGGTAGCGCAAATAAAAAGCCTAGTAGTGGTGCGCCCGACAGGATTCGAACCTGTGACCTTTTGAACCGCAATCAAGCGCTCTATCCGGGCTGAGCTACGGGCGCCCATTTCGGAACGGTTGATAATAGCCTATCAGGTTCTAATGTTCAACTTAATTGCCTGCACTCTTTTATAAAGTTTCCCAAGCTGTATAATCTACATCTGAGTTGAACCATATTTGGAGCCAAACCTTGAAAACGTTCATGACTATAATAGGCGTGGTAATGATCCTTGAGGGGATACCATATTTCACCATGCCGAAGAAGGTAAAAGAGATGGCGGAGATTATCCTGTCTGCCGAGCCGCGCACACTGAGGTATATAGGCTTTGGACTTATGATTGGCGGCCTTGTATTTGTCGCGTTCGGACGGTCTGTATGATTTATTTGGCTATCGCCTTTGCCATTGCCGCTATTCTTACGATAGTGAGTGAGGGCGCACATTACGCCTTCCGCTGGTATGAGGTTTCCAACAGGAATTACGACAAAGATCAGACGTGGTTTAGCGCAATGTGGGCGGATAACGCCTCGCCGGTTCGGTCGTTTTTCATGGAATGTTTTTATTCATGGCTTTACACGGCTACGGTCATTGCGCATGCCATATTTATAAAACCGTTACGTTGGTTGCGTAACGACCCGCCGGCACCCCTTAACAAAGATAAACCGCTGGTTGTGTTGATTCACGGATACATGGCTTCTGAGGATCACTTCTGGCTGATGAAAAAAAGGTTTTATGATAACGATATCGAAAACGTGGTCACCTTCGGATACAACCGTAAAAAACTGAACGTGGAGAGCGCCGCAGAAAAACTGCGTGACATGATTCTGCGGATAAAATCTGAAACCGGCGTAAAGGAAACGGTGTTAATAGGGCATAGCGCGGGAGGGTTGATAGCTTACAAATATGCGATGGAGTATGGCGAAGACGAGATACGCGCCGTGGTGGCTCTTGCGGCTCCGTTTCGCGGGTCGAGGCTTACCGTGCTTTCGCTCACACCTTTTGCCCGTAACCTGCACCCTTCAAACCCTATGTTCGCCGAGATGATATCTACCAAAATAAACGCGCCGTTACTTTCGGTTTTTTCGAAGTACGACCAGCTTGTTTTGCCCTATACCAATTGCGAACATTCCTTTGCAGATGAGAATGCGGAGATTGCCGGCACGGGGCATTCAGGGTTTTATTTTAGCCGTAACGCATTCAATATAATGGTTAAATGGCTGAAACAGAGAGTGACATAGGCGATAATCGGGCCGGAACCTGTCATTAACATGCGCAACCTCTGGTATAATCTGCGTATCACGATCTGGTAAGGTATGTTAATGAAGCTGATCCGCTGTTATACCCGCATTGAGAACCTGGACGATATCCGGGAAAAACTGTTTGAGGCAGGTGCGCCGGGGATGTCTGTGATGGACGCTCTTGGAATCGGCAAACCGCTAAGTCAGGTAGAGGCGACAGGTTCAGACGACGCAAGTTATCTTCCGCAGTTCAAAAAAAGGATTATGGTCGAAGTGGCGGTGGATGACAAGGATTGCGATGATCTTGTGGCAACTCTCAGCGAAGTTTGCAGAACAGGCTCTCTGGGGGACGGCAAGATATTTATTATCCCGTTGGACGACGCTTTGAGGATACGAACGGGGGAGCGTGGAATTAAATCGCTTTATTAGAGGCTCCCTTAAGTTAAAATGGAAAAGTGGCGGCTGATTGTTGACTCGCAGAAGAGCGGGGCATGGAACATGGCGGTAGACTCGGCTCTTCTCGCATCTCTCGACCGGGGGCTTTCAGATACCCCTACACTAAGGCTTTACGGTTGGGAAGAACCTACGCTGACTACAGGCTACGCCCAAAGTCATGACGACTTAAACCTTGAGTACATAGAGCAAAACGGAATACCGGTGATAAGGCGGCCGACCGGCGGACGGGCGCTACTTCACGACGACGAGGTCACTTATTCCGTTACCATTCCCGCCGCTAGTTCTCGTTACGGCTCGTTGAGAGATATTTACACATTTATCTCGGCGACGTTAAAAAAAACCTTGGCGGATGTCGGGGTTAGTGTTGACGCTGACGCTTGCGAAACCGGCTTCCGTGGCGCGGGCTCCTGTTTTGCCACGAAAACAAAATACGAGATCATCGCAGATGGGCGCAAGGTGACAGGTTCTGCCCAGAGACGGCTAAAAAACGCCGCCATGCAACATGGTTTTATTTCGCTATCGAACGACGTTGAGCGTAACCTTGCCTGCGTTCGATGGGAGAGTCCCATGGAGATTGAAAAAACAAAAAAGCGGATGGGCGGGATCAACGATTTTACAGAAACGCCAATATCGGCCAAAACGCTTGAAAAGGCACTAATACGTGCGTTTGAGAGCCTTTATGATATAACCTTCATCAAGGGAAACTTAACGGGGGAAGAGCGTGACATGGCCCGCTCCTCACTGCCGGATTTGAACGTCGCTCAAATGGTAAAAAAATGAAAAAAACTATTATCGTTCTGGCTTTGCTATCGCTTTTTAGTGCAGGATGCGTATCTACCGGCAAAAACTTTTCGGCGGATGCTACAAAAAACATTAAGAAAAACTCCACGACAAGATCGCAAATACATGGCTGGTTCGGCTATCCTTACATGACCGGAGTTGATAACGGCGACACTACGTGGATCTATAACTATTCAAAGTCGTCTGTTGGCGGAAAGATGATGGTAAAAGACCTTTATATCGTTTTTGATGAAAACGGCGTGGTGAAAAATTTTACGTTCTCCACAAGCTTCCCCGAAGAGATGAAACTTGTAAAATAGCGGGTGTAAAAGGTTTTTACGGTGCCCCAAATCGACCAGCCAGATGTGTAACAGCTATAATATCCGATAGTTACATGGTGGCACATCATGTTTAACGCACACGGCGTAAGGATGTAGATATTTAGCCGTAAACTTTCTTTACAGCTGTCCGCAACCGCCATTTTAGCGATAACCTGTTGTATTTCAAAAGGATATGCAAAACAGTCCAGTTTTTGCAAGAAACAGGTGTCAGGTTTCTTTACACCTGTTTTATAGAATTATTGTTGAGATCCTTCACTGCGTTCAGGATGACAAAGTTAACGTTGTCATTCTGAGGAGCCGTCAGGTGACGAAGAATCTCGCCAAATAGTTGTGAGATTCTTCGACAGGCTCATGGTGACAGGAAAAGTTGTCATCCATTAACGATGACAACTTTTCCTGTTTTTTACAAAGCGCAACATCCCCCATATCCCTCCAATTCTTCTTTTGCTACTTTTCCTCCACCTCCTGTTTAATCAGATCGAAACCTGCCTTACCATGCATAGTGACAAGGCGGATAACCCGCCAGAAGGAGAAGATAGCAGGTGAATTACATAAAAAGGAAGTTGCCACATGTAATTCGAGATTCTTCGCCTTTGTCTCAGAATGACCAAACTGACCCACTGGCATATTTTTAGCGCCTGGGTGGTTTTCGCCGTTTCACATGCTAGAATGATTCCTTTTTATTTTCACAGGAAAACATGAATTATACAGAATGGCCTTTTATTGAGGCTCAGCGGATAAAAGAGAGGCTTGATCGGCTGGGTAAAACTAATGTCGTGGCCCAAACAGGATATGGCCCCTCCGGCCTGCCACATATAGGCACCTTTGGCGAAGTCGCCAGAACGTCGTTTGTGCTAAAGGCGCTAGAAATTATCGCGCCAGAGATAGACCGGCACCTCATAGCCTTCTCCGACGATATGGACGGGTTGCGCGAAGCGCCAAAAAACATCCCGAACCGCGACATGGTAATAGAACACCTGGGAAAACCGTTAACTTCCGTTCCGGATCCTTTCGGCGAAGAAAAATCTTTTGCACATAACATGAACCGGAAACTGCAGGAGTTTCTGAACTCATTCGGGTTTGAATACGAGTTTGCGTCATCGACCGAAAAGTATTCCGCAGGCGCATTCAATGACGGGCTCAAACGGGTTATGAACAATAACCAGAAGATAATAGAACTTTTTACCAAAACTATAAGTGAAGACAAAAGGGCCGCGTGGAGCCCGTTTTTTCCTGTATGCGAAAACTGCGGCAAAATATATTCCACCCGCGTGACGAACCACGATACGGAAAACTATAAAGTGTCTTACGTTTGCGACTCGTCGCTTGAAGGCAAATATACCGCTTGCGGCCATACGGGCGAAGTCTCTATATTCGACGGCACCTTAAAACTTGGCTGGAAAGTCGATTGGGCGTTGAGGTGGTTCTCGCTTGGCGTCGATTACGAGATGCACGGCGAAGACCTCATGGAATCTGGCAGGTTATCCAAAAAGCTTGTCCGCGTTATTGGCGGCAAGCCGCCTGAGCTTTTTAAATATGAGCTTTTTCTCGACGAGGATGGCAAAAAAATATCGAAGAAAATAGGTAACGGCGTCTCTATCGACCAGTGGCTCTCCTATGGCCCTGTAGATTCGCTCCTCTATTTTATGTACATAAAACCTCAGCAAACAAAAAAGATGGGTTTGCCGTTACTGCCAAAAATTATCGACCAGTACCTTGAGCTTGTGGCGAAATATGACGGCGAAACCGTAGATTCTCCCGTTACGTTTATCACGCGCTTGTCCAAAGGGGCTCACGCCGTCGCCATGGGAGACGATAAGGCCGTCAACTATTCAATGATATACAACCTCGTTTTAGCCTTAAACGAAACGGATCCTGCCATCGTGCGCGAATATCTTTTAAAGTATCAGCCGAAGATAGCGGAGAACATGGAATATTTTAACCAGCTTATAGCCGAGGTTTTGAAGTATTACAAAGAAGTTTATCTTGCCCGCAAGGTAGATGAAGAGCCGTCAAGAGATTATGACGAGGCTATCTTGGCTTTTTGCGAAGAGCTAGAAAAGCTGAAAAACGCAGGCGACAAGCCGGAAGCGGACGTTATACAGAACATGTCGTTTCGTGCCGCCAAAGAGCGTGATATAAACATGAAGCAGTGGTTCAAAACCCTCTACCTTGTGTTTTTAAAGCAATCGTCCGGCCCGAAAATTGGCAGTTTTGTCGTCTTGCTGGGGCTGGATAAATCTATCGAGCGCCTGAAAACCCATCTGGGAAAGGCACCCGCCAAGTAGAGTGAAACCGTGGTGATTCTATTTTTTGGCTGGAGATACGCAAACGGCTATGCCGCATAGCCATAAAACGGAACCGATCGCAAACAGTGTGTTCATTTTCAAACCCCCTTCTTTCTATTTCGCAAACTGTTCAGATTATATAGAGCAAACGCTGTGCCATAATGTGAAGAGCTGAAAAATCAAGTAGATATATCGACAGGACTACAAAAAAAAGATATTGATATGGTATAATTTGTTACGTAAATACTCAAAATTTGTTAATTTTAATTACTATCCCAACACTTTTTTGGGCTGTATAGAAGAGAACGGAAACCCCGCCATCGGGACACCGCCCATAACACCTATGCTTACAAGGTTTTCATTCTTATCTACAATCCTTACATGTTCGTTGCCGGGAACATGTTCAAATCGCACGATGTCCGACACTCCGAGCGGCATCCCGTTTCTGATTCTGTCGACCGCGTGCGGGATAACGATGGCAAGCGACATATTCGCAAGGGCTTCTGTAAACGATAAAAGGCTGTTTTCAACCTTTTCCAAGTTATCGCTCCTTACTTCTTCAAGAGGAAGAGAGCTTTTGACACCAAAAGAGCCAGACGCCGTTCTTGTCAGGTCAGATAAATGAGCGTAGACGCCAAGTTTTTCGCCCATGTCGTGACAGAGAGTGCGAACATACGTTCCGGGAGAAACCTTAACGGTAAAACGGACTTTTTCGCTGTCTTTAGAAATGAATTTGATATCGCGAACCGTAACTTTAACAGGTTGGCGTTCAATTTCTATCCCTTGCCTCGCAAGGTCATAAAGCCTCTCTCCCCGCACCTTTTTGGCAGAGAACATTGGCGGCACCTGCTCTATCTCACCTGCGAACGACTCTATCACTTCTTTAACCTGATCCTCGGTGATGGAAGACGGGTCGGCAGTTTTCAAAACTTTGCCGGTACGGTCTTGCGTGTCGGTGGAGGAGCCTAAGGTCATGATGGCGTCATATTCCTTCTTATCTTTTTCAAGGAAAGGGAAAAGCTTCGTAGCGCGTCCCATGCCTACCGGCAAAACTCCCGTAGCCATAGGGTCCAGAGTGCCGATATACCCGATTTTTTTAACCCTAAGTTCCCTTTTGATAACCCGCACCACGTCGGCGGAGGTTATACCCTCAGGTTTGTATATGTTCAGAAAGCCTTCCATAAACTCACTTCTCTATATTTGAAAAAAGCCTGAATTGTATAACAGCCAGCGATTTAATGGAAGGGTTTTGAAGTTTAATCTTCTGCGTTGTCGTCTTTAGGCAGGACTTCTCTTAATAACGAGTTTATGCGGATTCCACGCTCTATCGAATTGTCGAGCCTGAAAATAACCTCCGGCGTGTAACGAAGTTTTAGCCGTTTTGCAAGCAGGCCACGCACAAAACCGGCCCCGCAGGTTAGCGCCGTGTGGGTGTTTTTCTTTTCATCATCAGACCCATAAACGGAGAAATAAACAGTGGCATGTTTTAAGTCGCGGGATAGAGCCACCCTCATGACCGATACAAACCCCAGGCGCGGGTCTTTCATGTCATTTTGGATAATCGCGGAGACTTCTTTCATAATCTCCTCTGATACCCTGTCTGACCTGTGAAACCTTTTCATCTATTACGGAACCCCAAAAAATTATTTTGCATTGCAAATACCTGTAATTTCCCCCGGCACCGTGATGATACTACGTTTGCGGGCATTTTGCCCTATCGCTCGTTAATGTTAATAAGCTCCATGGAAACGTGGCTTACGAGAGCCGTTTCGTTTATGAGGCTTAATATTTTCTGGAGCTGGCTATCCGCATGGGGAGCATCTGCCGAAACCACGCTTACGCCTAAAGTCGCGGTCTGGTGCAGGTCATGGTTTTCCACTTCGGCGATGGATGCGTTAAATTTTGCTTTAACACGGTCTTTTACGCTTCTCACCGCCTTCCGCTTCTCCTTGAGTGAGCGGGCTCCGGGGATGCCAAGTTTTACGGTAAGTATTCCAACGACCATATCCAGCAGACGTTACCACAGCTCTGCCGGGTGGGCAATATAAGCATGGTATAATCCCTTGGATGAAGATATTGATAGCGGGTGCCGGCGGAGTGGGGGGCTATTACGGCGGCATGTTGGCAAAAGCGGGGCATGACGTCTTTTTTATAGCAAGAGGGGCGCACCTTGACGCTTTGGCAAAAAACGGACTTGCCGTAAAAAGTATAAACGGTGATTTTGCCATTCCCGTAAAATGTGGGGAAGACGGGCGTGCTTTTCCTGTGGCAGACCTTGTTATCGTCTGCGTAAAATCATACGACACAGCCTCCACCATCGACCTTTACAAAATGAACGTAGGGGCGCAGACGACTATCCTTTCCCTTCAAAACGGTATAGATAACGAAACTATATTGGCCGACGCGTTTGGCGAGAAGGCGTTGATCGGAGGAATCTCTTTTATCGGGTCGAGAGTAGAAAAACCGGGGATAATATTACATACGGCGTTCGGCCACATCTCAATTGGCGAGCTTTTGGATACCGTCTCGGATCGCATTCTTACAATCGCCGACGCGTTTGCCAGGGCTTCGGTTAAATGCAGAACGCCTGAGAACATAAAACGCGAGATATACGGAAAAATGGTGTGGAACGTAGGTTTTAACGCCATATGCACAATTCTTGATTGCGACGCTCGTGCCCTGCTTTTATTCGACGAAACAAAAAAACTTGTACACTCAGCCATGGAAGAGTGGATAAAAGTGGCGGTTGCAGACGGAGTCGCTCTAACTCCTGAGATGGCAAATAAAAACATAGAGATAACCTTAAAGGGGGGCGAAGTTATCCCCTCAATGCTGGTAGACAGGCGAAAAGGGCGGAAGATGGAGATAGACACCTTTAACGGCAAGGTTGCAGCGCTTGGCGAAAAATACAAAATTCCCACCCCTGTAAACGCCACCGTAACGGCTGTTCTCAGGTTTCAAAATTCCTCAGGGCCGCAATAATGTTTTATGCCGCAACGCCTGCATCTCCGTAGAGGCAATGCTCGCACCTGTGTGTCTTGTCGCGTCCGCACATCATGCACACATCTCCGTCGGGTGTGAACTTAAGTGCGCCACCACAATGATGACATTTGTTTTCGGGTGCTAATTCCGTATCCATTATATCGCCCTTTGAGGCCGTGTTTGCCTTTTTTGCTCCAATAGTTTTGCTTTGTTTCTTCATTTTCAAAGCTCCTTTCTTGTCCACTTCTTTGATGCCAAATGCCGCGAAAAGATTCCCGAAAAAGCCGAGTGTGGCGACTTTCACTTCATTGTTTTTCAAACTGTTACCTTGTAGCGTGAGTTTGTGAAAAACATGGTGAAATCATCATGCTTTTTTATCGGCAAAGGAGTGGGATACTTGAAATTAAAGTGAGTTTCGGGTAGCTGTTTTCATAGCAAAAGCGGTTTCTCGCAATCAAGATCAGCCACTGAGGTCGGCAGGCAAGATGGGTGTTTTCATAACATGTTCGCCCATAACGTTACTTTTGAAAAGTTCCTTGATGCCGTAAATCGTTTTTACATTCACAAGGGCCTTGTCTATTTTCATATTGTCCTCAGGCACCTTAAATCCTTCAGGGAATATGAACACAGGGGTGCCTTTTTCTGCAAATTTGCCAAGGGATACTATGTCCGTGTCGTTTACCTCAACACAGCCTTCCGTATCTTTTACGTTTTCGCCAAGACCGGAGCCATGAATCCAGATTCCGCTACCGGTTTTACCCTGCTTTCGGTCAAGGTCGTTAGGGTAGTTGAGTACGAAAGCTCCAGGGCCATATCTTGCCGGCAGTTGAGCGTCACTCTTTACCGCGACAATTTGATAAACGCCTTCCGGTGTCATCAGGTCGCCCTCTCTTTTCTTGTCACCCTTCTTTTCGCCATAAGACACTTTGTAGCGCTCTACCACCCTGAAGCTCTCCTCCGTCTCCTCAAGCACCAGCAACTCTTTTTTTACCTTATCTACCGCAAGAATAAAAACAGACGAGCTTTGTGGAACCGTAGGAGTCATTACAGGCTTTGGCAAATTTTCTATTTCGGCCAACAGCGCTTCAACCTCGCTCATAACCGGCTCTTCAATTGCTGGCTCCACGATTGGCTCCACGAATGTTTTAGCAAGTTCCTCGACCGGAACTGATAACGGCTCGTCTATCACCATTTCAACTGGCTCTTCAATCATAGCTGGTACAGGCAGATGTAGTCCCGTTTTAAGGGGTTCTTTAACCACAACCGTGAGAGGTTCATATGGCGTTATTTTAACAATGTTGCTCGTTGGTGCCGGGGTTATGGTAATTGGGGACTGCACCGCAAAATTCATCGCGCCATAGGCTAGCAGGGCCAGAAAAGTAAAGCCGGTAAAGGTTTTTGTAAGGTCTGGAAACGTAAAACCCTCGTCAGGAAGAAAAGCGCGTTCTACATCTTTGTTAGCGCGGCTGATAGACATCTGCCAAGCGGTGACATAAAACATCCGCCTGAAAATATCTCCTATACCTTCTCCTGACGGCCTCATGGTAAGGGCCTCCATCTTTCTGACCCTATGCGCCATTCGTCGTTTTCTTTAACCATGATAAGAATTTTCAGGCCGGTATCGCTGTAATTGTCTGCACTGTAGTGTTGTTTGAACCTGACTACGGTTCTTGATTTTTCCACAATTACCTTAAAATCCTCTATTTTCACATCTATCGACATGGCGTTTTCAAACTTTCCTCTTTTAGAATCAAGCCACTCGGTCTTATTCATATCCCGGCCAACGAAAGAGACGGCATAATATTCACTATACCTTAATGTATCCCTGTTTTTCCACGCTTCAATCCACCCTTTTACGAAACGCCTTAGCTCATCGACCTGATTATGCTCAATATCTCCAGGCTGTTTGGCATGATCTGCGGAGTCCTTGGCGGGTCTGTTTTCCACTTTTTCCTTTTGCCACCTGTTTTGTAAAACAGCCAGTTCTGCTGAGAGCCTGTCTACCGTCTCTTGTGACTCTGAGAGATCTTTTTTAAGTTTGGCTTTTTTGTCATCGGCCTCTTTTATTGCAATAAAAAGAGTGGAGCCGTGAATTGAAGTGTCGTATACAACTTCTGTTTTTAGCCCTATTTCCAAACGCCATATCTCTGCTTTTTTAAAATAAAATACGTTTATATCGCTAACAAGGTCGTCCTCAAGGTTTATTTCATCACCTGCGGGGCTGTTTTGAACGTGATTTATTTCTATTGCCAGCCGGTCGGGGTTTTCAAGCCTGTAAACCAGGTATTTAAATGGAGATAACGCGGTTATAAAAATGGTGGTATTGCTACTATCAGACCTGCTTTTTATGTCTTTAACAAAGTTTTCAGATTCAGGGAAAGCGTTTTGTGCCAACAGCGTAAACGACACAAAAACCATTATCTGCAATCGAAACAAGAAGCCCATTAAAAACCCCCGATGATGGGATAGTTTTACAGGACAAGTGACAATCGTCAAGGTGCTAAAGTTTTTTCTTTGCCTCAATTCCTGCCACGATCTCTTCTGTTATTTGCTTTAACCCTAACCCCTTCAAAGCGCTGACAGGGATAGCGTTGTGTCTTATAATAAGGTTTTTTATAACAGAAGGAGCGACTTTGTCTATCTTGTTAAGCGCTATCCTCCTTGGGATTTTATCAAGACCGATATCGCGCAAAACTTTTTCAACCGTTTCAAGTTCTCTTTCATAATCATCGGACGACGAATCAACAAGGTGCAAAAGAAGGTCTGCGTCGTTTAGCTCTTCTAAGGTAGAGCGGAATGCGCCTAGCAAGGTTTCTGGCAAATCACGGATAAACCCGACAGTGTCTGAGAACACTACCTCCATATTTTTCGGGAAACGTATCCTTCTGGACGTCGGGTCAAGTGTGGCGAAAAGTTTATCTTCAACCAGGACGGAGCTTTTGGTGATAGCGTTCAGGAGGGTGGACTTTCCCGCGTTGGTATAACCTATCACCGCCACCTGAAAAACTCCCGACCTTTTACGCAAACGTCTGCGCTGGTTTCGCCCCATTCCAAGTTTATCTAACTGCTTTTGCATGGCGCGTATGCGGTCTTTTATTCTCCTGCGGGAAACTTCCATGGCCGTTTCGCCCGGCCCCCGCATTCCGATGCCGCCCCTTATTCTGGAAAGCGCGTCGTCTTTCAAGCCGAGCCTCGGCAACATATATTTAAGGCGGGCCAGTTCAACCCGCAGTTTACCGTCTGATGAGTGTGCGCGGCGGGCAAAAATCTTGAGGATAAGCTGTGTTCTGTCCAGAATGGGCGTGTCTGTTATATCTCCTATACATCGTGACTGGGAAGGTGTCAGTTCTTGATCGAACAAAATCATGTCTGCGTTTTGCGACAGGGCGCGGATCACAAGCTCTTTTATTCTGCCGGAGCCCAAAATGTTGCGCGGGTTCGGTTGCCCTTTGTATTTTACGCTGTCGATAGCCTTTATACCTTCCGTTCTGGCAAGCTCGGATAACTCCTCCATTCTTGCCTTTGCTTCTTTGGCTGAAAGGCTCGAAATATGAACAAGAACGGCGTTTAATGTGTCTTTAGATTCCTTGCCACGATTCCGGTCGCGAAGCTCGTTCTCAAGCTGTTCAATAAACTCGCCAAAAGGAAAGCTGAGCCTTTGAAAATCTTCGGGCGGGAGCGCCTCCCACGGTTTTTCGGCGTCAGGGTTTATGTGGGCGATATATGCGGTGCGCGGTTCTCCAGCATCTCCAACGCCGATAGCCATAATAAGGTCGAGCCTTAGCATGGCAAGGTCAGTTAAATCGTCACGGGATAAAGGCTCGTTATCCAGGTGGGTGTGGATCAAACGCAATCCTTTAAGACGGCTCGCCCCGGCCCTGTCGCGGCTGAGGTTGGGGATAAGCACTTCATGCCGGCCACCCGCTATGACGTAGGCTACTTTTCCGCGCCGGTCTATAAGCACCCCGATCTGGCGCCCGATCTCCCGCGAAATCTTGCACATGGTCGTACCCATGTCTGTTGTAATAATGGCGTTCGCCGTGGTTTTGCGCCGATAAAGCCTTTCGATAGCTCTCAACTGGGAGGTTTTAAGACCTGTAAGAGAGCCTTCTATCGCTTTAATCGAGTTTCTCCCGAATGATATCCGCCCGCCTTCAGAATGATTCCACAATCAGAGGCACAATAGACTCAGCCGCTCTTAAGGCCGCCTCTTCAATAGCTAAAACCCGCAAACTTTCGGCTATGGTTATGGATGGATCTACTTCATAACGCCATTTTGTAAGAACGTTTTCACGCTTTAAAACTTTTCCGTACCCCCCCTGGCTCTTATGAGTGATTAGAAGACCAAGCGTAATAACATATTCCGTTACGTTATTGTTAGTATCGTATGCAACCGGGCGCAGGGTGTAAGACTTGATTTCGCCTTCAAGGATGGAATCGGCCGATGAACCTGTTTTTACCTTAAGGCGGCCATCTCTTATAAACTCATCTTTAACCGCACGGGTGACAATGGTGTCTATGTTAGGTTCGCCGGTTTTATCCTTGAACTGAGGAATTGAAACGCTTCTGACCCCGGATGGGAGTGACGTGCCTCTCCCCACAAGGGCATATCCACACGCAGACAGGGTGAACGTTACAAAAAGGAGAAAAGCTGTAAATCTGTTTCGCAAAATCGCCTCCATAAAAATCTGGCCTTCTTTATAACATACCTGTCAAAAAAGTTGATTGTAAGATTCTGATGTGACGTTTGGTCGTGGATCATTTTGGTCATTCTGAGCCAAAGGCGAAGAATCACAACCGTTAGTATTAACAGTGTTATGAGATTCTTCGTCACCTGCGGTTCCTCAGAATGACAGTTTGAACGACTTTTTCAGCAACCTGCTAATGGAGGCCTTTGGCCTGCCTGAAAACAAAAGGTTTCATCGCTACGTTCTGCTTGATAAAAAAGCTCATTAACCTGCTCTTCATAAATATAAAAGAGCAAGTCGGTATCGAGGAACAAGATGTTGAAATAACGATATTTGAAACTCCGATGTTAAACTGGGGGATTCGTGGAATGCCAGGTGATGAGCTTGCGTTAAATTATAAAGTTAAGCGGTAAAACGAGACAGGGGAGTGATATTCCGCGCGAAAATTAATTAGTGAGAACCGAGCTTCTCAAGGTATGCGGCAAACCCGCAGGATTGGCATTCACCACTATCAACCGCGCAAAAATCGGAATATATCTGCATAAGCCCGTATTGTCGAATCGAATTTTGCACAAGTTCTTTTTGAGGCATGGCGTTTTTAAACCTGCCCACCATAAATTTCACCACGGAATTGGGTTCAGGGGATGGTGAGAACCTGTAAATGTTCATGATCCTGCTTTTGCTCAACGTTATGTCACCGGTTTGGGCGCATGCCATGGCATATGGTAGAAGTACGTTAACTAAAATCAGCGTAAGCTTCTCTCTGCCGATAAACCTGAGTGGTTTTTCAAGCCTTTTGCCTCCCATTGAATATCGACGCGCCCAATAATCATCCTCAGGATGCGGGAAAAGGTTCAATGCGCCGTCAAACCACTTATTAACATTTTTTCTGTCTCCATCAGCCGGAAAAGCGTTAAGAAGGTGGATAAACAGTGTGTGCAGATCGCTGTCTGCGTGTACGGCGAGAAAATGGGCGAGGCCAGCTATCCTTCGTGACGGGAAGTTTGCCGGGCGTGTTCCGGGCACTTTCCATTCGCTAGCCGTAAGGGCGGGCCGAAACATTTCGCTATCTTGTGCGCTATTCCACGCTTCCCATAGCAATCCAAGATGAACAGCTGTTTCTTTATCAACTTTTTTTGCAACAAGAAGAGGGCTTGGAATCAGGTTAGCCGCTCCTAGCAACAAACCCTGCAATGCGATAGGCCTCATGCTCTGCCTTATATCCTCAAGATACAGGCGAATATTACCAAGGGTTGCACCGCGAGCAAGCCGCTCAAACTGGTTTTTAAACGCTTTGTATCCCAAAGCTTCTAAAAGCCCGCAGTAAAGCTCTTCTTCGCCTTCACCTTTTTTAATGGCCTCAGAATATCTGCGCGATTTAAGCTCAAGCCTGGTTTCGCCGGCCGCATCGAGAAGGGTGCCTCCCCTCTCGCCCCCTATGCGTGCCATGGCAGAAGAACAACGGCCCGCAAGTTCCTGTGGAATTTTGTTGGAAGGTTCCATTTCGGCTTCTGCGCGTATCCGGTCTATAGCGTTGGCGCACACTGTGCCAAGCTCCACTTCTATAATAGCGTCACCCATGCTTGTTAATCTTGGCTCGCACATGGCATCGCAATATAGCACCACATGCAACCTCGTGTCGTTATAGGCTAAATCACGATGGTGTTTATGCCTCAGCCAGTCTGAGGAGCGAACATGGATAACTACGTCTCCTGTCTCCTGGTCGCCACCGTCATACCGGAAAAGCGCTCCTTTAAAGTCTGGCCCGTCTCCGCCGTTTAGCCAGCCTGGCGAGAGAATCTCAAGCTTGCGCCCTTTTATGTCCTGAACAGGATGCGCCCCCCACGGTTGTTCCATCCATATCCGATTCACTATCTCTTTTCTGACTTTTGGGGAAGGCGTTTTTTGAGTGTGATCCTTGCCGACAGCTTCCATTACAAGAGGTGGAATGGTGTTGAACTGTTCGAGATACTGATTCTGGCGCATTGGCCCCTCGGTAATAAAAAAACAGAGATTATATTACCTGGCACCCGAATGTCAATAGGCGCCAACAAAGGGTAGTGTCTCAGTTTGAATTTTTCTTTTTGTAGGGGCCTCGCTTCTTCGGTGCTTCCTCTTGAACTAACTCGCATATTCCCTCTATCTTCCATAGCCTGTCAGTCACGCCCGCTTCCATAGCAGGAGTCACCCTCAAAGACTTATGAATCCGCACAAATTACCTTTTGGGGAAATTAATCAATCTCCCTCGCTCACTTGATTTTGAAGCGTTTTCTTTTGCGTTCTTTACTCTAGGTAAAGGCAGTATCTCAGCTTTTTTATCTGAAAAGAAACCGATTGGAAGGCCTGAGAACTCTTCAATATCCCCCGACGGCAACCTTAAATCCATAAGAATTTGTTCTTTGCTCCTAATATTCCCCCCAATCAAAGATTCAAAGCTTCTCCGCAACACTCGACTTTCCTCTCTTTCCAACCTATCATCTAGTGGTTCGTTTTTTCTCCAGCCTCTTCGATTATAGTTTATCCACAATCGTTTTAATTGGTCTTCTGGAACGATTTCTAAATGAGTGCACCGCATTATTTGCGCTCCTATAGATATTTTCCAACGCGATTTTAACGCGCGGAATGTATCTAAATTCGGAGACCATAGTTCTTCTAAAAAATCACTTTCCGGCAGGAGAAAGGCACCAGCAAATCTGTGCGCTTGATTTTCTATGATTTTAAAAGCTCTATTGCCGTTTATATGTCTTTGATTTACATGTTTATGGAGCAACAGATGGGCCAATTCATGTGCCGCGTCAAATCTAGATCGTACGGCGCTAGCTTTGTCCAAACCAAGAAAAACCAAAGGATGGCCCCCTGCAGGCGTATCCGAAAATGCATCTAGTTTCTCAGCTTCAAAATAACCTTGAGGAACAAGGACGCCATTATTGTCCAAGAGTAAAACCATGTTGCGAACTCGCCCCGGATCAATCCCAAAGAATTTTCTACATTCCAGAGCTATTTCTTCAACCATATCCATAGAAATTTCTTCAAAATCTTTTGGAATATCAAGAGTGGGAAGATTAAGAGTTGGAAAATCAAAATACTCTTGCAGATAGACAACTACTTCCTGAAGCCATTCATACCGTTTTTCAGCTCTTTTTCTTGCACCTTTTGTTGCCGTCGTATTAGACCTGTAAAAAACAGTATTCTGCTTAAACTCTGGAACTGGACGCATGAAAAAGGGTATTGGTACATTTAGCATTGAAGCTATTTTTTCCAACATATCGGGTCGAGGGGACTGTTTACCTAACTCATAATTAGATACAGAAGCTCTTGTAACCCCTATTTGACGCGCTATGTCAGAACAAGATAAACCCCTCACCTCCCTTGCTTGAACAAGCCGTGCACCAAAGAAACCAGTGTTTGGAACTCCCATTTATTCCCCCCCTTGAATATCCTTACGTTTAGGCATTGGAACTGCTATATCTAATTCTTCTGCAGAATCCATTCTGTTAATTCTTTCTTCGTTGACTTTTATCATATCCAATAAGTCATAATTCCCTACCCAACTTTTATTGTCTTCGGATGGAATAGCTATTGTTAAAAAATAGCTCTCATCTTTGGACTCTTCGTCCCTCTTAGATTCACTTTTAGTTTTGGACACTCCATGACGAATGATGCCGTAAAGATCATTGGGAGGGACATCACCTTTGGGCTTAAACATGTCCATCTGGCCTAGAAGCGAATTAAGGTAAGCGTGTTGTGAGCGAAAATGAGCAGGGCGCACAAATTCCTTTTCATTATGAGCAAACGAAGCGGTAAGCAGAAATCTGCCAGCTCGAACTAAAGTGTAATTCGCATTTTTTCTTGTGCTCTCAACTGTTGCTACAAGCCCACAATCTAGTGCGCGTCGGCGGAAAAGCTGTTCGAACTTTGCTCGGCGTATATGCGGCAAAAGGTATTTTGCTTCAGGTTCAGCAAACCTATAGTCATTTTTAACACACTCATTGGCCTCGCTATACGACTGCACCTGAATGTGCGGAATATCGCGAAGAAAGGATATTGGGATATCGGAGCCAAGAACGTTAAAAAGCTCCTCGTTGGCATTTTTCTTTTTCATTGGTAAAACCTTATATGAATTTAAGTTACACGTATATGCTAGCACTATTGTAAAGTTTAGGGAAGAAAAAGGAGGATTTGATTAACTAGCCTATGTTGTTGTTTTTTTAATGAGTTGAGAGGCGGCAGGAATAAAAAGGGCAATTATTTGTTATTATTATCAAGTTCCCACCGCTTTTTAGCGGCTTTTGGGGCTATTTCTTTACGTTGTTCAGGGGTGAGTTTTTTGGCGCGGGCTACTCCTCCCTTTTTACCACCAAGACGGCCTAATTCAACTGGGGCAGGGTTTTACCGTCATTAATAGGTTCTTCTTCGCCTTCTGTAGCGGCTTTCACAACGGCATGAGCCAATTGGCTTGGGTCTCTCTAGGTCTTTTCGGTTTCTTGTCCATACGTTATGATCGCATAGAGATAAATACAATGCGAGGGAGTTAGGATTCAAACTGACCCACTACCCAACAAATCGATCTTTTAACACCAAAAACAGCAGTGTGCCGGGGTTTTTCATGAATCCGGCCCGTAAGCCCGCGTTGTCTCCCTTCCCGAAGAATAGATCCATCCTGGTAGTCCCTTTAATTGCGCCGCCCCGATCGTGACTGAAAACGAATCTTTCAACCTTTTTCCATTTTATGACCTCGCCATTTTCTATAACGGGTGTATCTACAGTTATATGGGCGAGAGCCCCTTTAGGGAACCGTCGCGGATCAAACGCGGCGGAGCGGCCTGCAACAAGTTTTGCGCCCGTTGAGCCGAAGGGCCCGTCGTTCATACGCCTGAAAAAGACGTAACTTGGGTTATAGTCGAGCACACGCTCAAGCTCGTCAGGATTTTCGTTAAGCCACTTTCTGATAGCCGTAAGCGACATATCTTTTCTTGGTATGGCACCATTCTTTATCAAAAACCAGCCGATGGAACGGTATGCCCTGCCGTTTACTGCAGAATAGTTGGCATAAAACTCTGTCCCGTCTGACAGGCGTACGACGCCCGAGCCTTGCACCTGAAGAAAAAATACGTCTACAGGGTCGTCTACCCAAACTATCTCAAGGCCTTTGTCGGCCAAAACGCCTTTTCTGTCTATCGCCGTCCTGTCGTGATAGGGGATGAGTCTTCCATTTTTTACGCGTCCCGTAATTCTTTTTCCTTTAAGGCTTTTATAAAAATCACCAAGATTTGCGGTTACGAGGTCGGGAGGTTTGGCGTAGAGGGGCCATTTAAACGTTTTATTTTTTGTTAGCGAGCCGTTTAACACAGGTTGGTAATATCCGGTTACAAGAACATTTCCCAGCCTGTAATGCCCTGTTCCCCTGTAGATATTAAACTCTCGCAGTATGATGCGCTCCCGTTCTTTCGCATCCTTCGTTTGCTTGAAGATGGTCACTATTCTTTTGACCGACGCTAAAAGAGCTTTTACAGAAACTTTTCTACCGCCAACACGAAATATCCTGGACGGTTTTAATTTTTCGTAGTACTTGATAGATTCGTTTGCCGCCGTTTCAAGCGACGCAAAGTCCATATCGTCAGGCAGGCCCATATCAAAATCATAAACCGTTTCAAGTGCCGGTGTCTGTAGTTGCAGGTCACGTAAAGTTTGGCACCCGGAGGTGAGCGAAAAAACGGTGATGAGTGAAAGCCTAAAAAAAACGGATTTCAACATGGTCGCCGGGCGATAGTTCAAACATGGAGTTTGCCGATCCGTTTTTTACGAAAAACTCAAGAGTGCCGAAACTGCTGAATAGTGCCGACAAGGTTTTTTTATCATCGGCAAAACTGTAGCTTTGCATAATTTCTGTCAATAAATGTGATTTTATCGCTATCTCCATTCTTTCGGCTTTAAAGTCTAACCGCACGTGTTCCACAAGGTTTTGTGTGATGTTCGTTATAGCATTTCCGAAGTTATCTATATGAACGACCTCACCTTCTATAAGGTTGGGGGCGGAACGCAACTGCTCTGGCAATGATAGTAAAACAGGTTTTTCAATAACGGGGCCGAAAGCGTGCAATGGCTCGCCTTTTGCTATCCATGCCGATGCGGGTGCAAAAACGTCTCGGCCATGAAACGTATTCGAAACTGAGAGCACCATCTTTTCCCTGTTGGCAAGCTCATAGGCTTTAACAGAAGTATACCTGCGCAGAATATTCGTAAAAATACCGTTGTCGGGGCCAACGAAATAATGTCCGCCCGCCTTGAAGGCTAAAGCCCGCCGGTTAGACCCCACCCCAGGGTCTACGATGCAGAGATGAACAGAATCGTCAGGGAAATATTCAAACGCGGTAGCGATGAGGTATGCCGCCTCTCGTATGTTTTGTGGTGCGACCTTGTGCGAGATATCAACAAACCTTACGGATGGATCTATGCTTAACATAACACCCTTCATCATGCCGACGAAGGCGTCTGCGTCTCCAAAATCTGTGGTTAATGTAACGACACTCATTTTTTTGTTATCGGGACGAGCCTATGAGGTGTTCTTTTTCTGAAACGGTGATTTTAACCGGAACGATTTTATTTATGAGGCTGTCGGGGCCGTCTAACACCACTTGCAGATAGTTATCCGAGAAGCCTTTAAGGTTCCCTGCGTTATCGCGGGTGTTCTCAATTAAAACGGGCAAGGTTGTGCCAATAAAACGCTCGCGAAATTCCTGCCCCTTTTGTTGGGCGAGATTTTTTAACTTGGCCGAACGCTCTTTTTTTACGGTTTTGGGGATAGGGCCATTCATGGCAAAAGCTTCTGTACCCTCGCGGAGCGAATAGGCAAAAACATGAAGTGCCATTAGCGGAACATTTTTTATAACGTCAAAAGTTTCGTTAAACTCTTTCTCAGTTTCGCCGGGGAAACCTACCATTACGTCGGCACCCAACCCGATAGCCGGAATTTTATCAGCCAGCCTGTTTAGCAGGTTTTCATATTCTTTTGCGGTATACGGTCTTCGCATCCTTTTTAAAACGGAATCGGAGCCGCTTTGCAACGGAATGTGCAGGTGCCTGCATATGCGTGACGAACCGGCCATCAAATTAATAAGTTCATCCGTTACGTTGTTCGGGTTTATGCTAGACAGCCTTATGCGGGCAATTTCCGTTTCATCAACAAGTTTACTCAGTAGCCATGCGATATTCTCGTTTTTAGCGTAACCATATTCGCCCAAGTTTATGCCGGATAATACGACTTCTTTTATCCCGGACTCATGAAGCCTTTTTACCTGCTCCACAACATCGCTACCCCTGGCGCTACTGCTCCTGCCCCGCGCTATACGGACAATACAAAATGAGCATACTTCATCGCACCCAGCCTGCACTTTTATATAAGCATTAGTTCGCCCATCCATACCTGTTACAGGACGTACGTTAAATTTTTTATCATCATTTGCTATTCTGTATGCATTAGTTCGCCCATCCATGCCCGTTACAGGGCGCACGTTAAATCTTTTATCATCATTTGTAACGCTGGCTGTGGAACTTGTATCAGCTTCAAGTTTTGATAACAGCTCGCCTATCTCAAACTTGCCAGAATTACCAACCACGATATCTACGCCCGGCTCTTTCGCTACCTCGTCCGGGTTAGTTTCCGAGTAACATCCCGTCACAACCACAACGGCATCAGGGTTTTTCGCTTTTACACGGCGTATGGTGGAGCGGCATTTAGCGTCGCTCCTGTCTGTCACGGTACAGCTGTTTATCACGACCACGTCGGAGGTCTCCCCCTCTTTGGCCTTGGCATAACCCGCCCGTTCAAGCTCATAGGCCATCTCGGCGCTCTCAAGCCTGTTGTATCTGCACCCCAATGTTTCAAAAGAAATTTTATTGCGTTTGGTCATCTGTTTATTTTGCATGATTGAACGACAAATATTATAGCGGCAATTGTTGTGGAATTTTGGTTTTTTAGGCTAATCCCGTTCTTGATTCGCTAACTGAAACATTTTTCCCTCAACCCTTTTTACGGTTTTGCCGTCCTTCACTATTATCTCGCCTCCTTTTATTACCCATGCTGGGTTTCTGAACATGCCGTCAAAGTCGTCACCCTTTTTATATATGGCGATATCAGCATCCGCACAGGTTTTCAAGGTTCCCTTGTTGGCAAGCCCCAGCCTGCGTGCGGGGCCGCATCTGGTTGCTATGGCGATTTCGTATAGCGAATACTCCCGGCTTATATTTTTTAACGGCGAGTTGTTTTGCGCCTTGGGGTGGATTCTGGAAAACTCTTCGTCACGAAAATCCTTGTTCATAAGCAAGTTGATAATATATGGATAAGCTGTAAACAGTCCGCCGTTAGGATGGTCTGTTGAAATAAAAACCTGCCACGGGTCGTTAACTAAAAGTGCAAGCTCAAGCCCCGCCGTCCACTGCATGCTATTCATGACCGATGCACTGCTGTATTCATATTGCGTCATGTAGAAAGCGCAACCGTGGCCCGCCTCGATATTATGCCCGCTATTGCCCGTGACATGCCGCAACCTTTGCGCCAGTTCGTTATCCGCCGTTATGGTTACGGTAGAACCAAAAATCACCTGCCCGATATCTATCGAAACGTTTTTGTTGGCGTTGATTTCGTCTGCTACTTTGGGGGCCATCGATATTACTTTTTTATCTTTTTCGCCGTAAGTGGAAAACTGCATGTGGGGGATATGAACTTCACGTCCTTCTAACAGCCCTATGGTGGCAATGGCCGTTTTATATCCTGCCGTGGTGCCTGTGTCATTTAAGTGGAGGTGAAGCGGATGCGGCAGAGATAATGACGTTACTACGTCTGCAACGGCGGTTATCATACTGCGCGGTGTCACGCTGAATCGGTCAAGCCGTTTGTCTATTCCTGAATACGGGCTAACTTCGCCACCCGGATTTACAAGTTTTAAAGAATGCGCCATAGAGCCTGTCACAATGCGTGAGATGAAATTTTTTAATGCGCTCCAATCTTTTTTTTCTATCAGCCTTAACGCTTCTGCTTGTGGCGAGAGGATAGCCAAAAAACCTTTGTCCGTTTGCGGTATCTTTTGCGCGAGCTTATGTGCCGGGGAGGATTGGGCAGGGTAGAGAGCGGGGTCTAAAAGCGTGCTGTACCCCATTTGTCCATATAGCATGCCTGTCAGTTCCGCTTGCGCCAATTGTTCCTGCGAGCCTGCGCCCGCCACATGGGTGTGTATGTCTACCCCTCCCG